>NZ_JAZGQE010000154.1:0-11359 GCF_048593885.1 Yersinia sp. 1252 StPb PI
GTTGCCAACATGCTGGATTTGGTTACTTCAAAAGCAAAAAAATGGACTCAAGGTGATTTAGCTGCTTCTATCAGCGATAAAAAAATTAAGGGGATAGGAGAACGCACAATTAATGGGATTTTTGCAAAGGCAAATTCATTAAATAAATCAATTGGTTAGTTTTGCATTTTGTTTTTACATTTTTGCTTGCAATGCTATCTGCACATTAAAAGTTTTTAATCCCCCTTGTTATTTTAACGTAAACAGGGGGCTACATGCCGCAAGTACCACAATCACTTATCCGCTTATCAGAAGTCCAACGCCGAACTGGTTACAGTAAAGCTTGGCTTTACCGTCTTATCAGCCAGAATCGCTTCCCTTCCTCCATTAAAATCGGTACCCGTTCTATTGCCTTCGTTGAAAGCGAGATTGACGAGTGGATCAACCAACGTATTGCTGAATCCCGCAAGGAGGTCGCCTAATTATTTATATAGGGTGTGCATTACTTGCGTGTACTTGCATTCGGTTTAATCCAACATTTGATTTTCGTCGCTACAGGTACCAAACGATTTAACGAAGGATAATTCAACATGAAAAAATTAAATGCCTTAATTGGCAGCGGCCAAACTCAGCCTAAAATCGTACTCAGCGGTATTAACGTTAATGGCTTGCCTATCGAGTTTGTAGATCAATGGACAGAGTATTGGACTAAGCAAAGTTTCGCTATTTCAGTACCTGCCAATATTCGTCGCCAGTATTACCCCGATGATTCAGCGTTCAGTGTAGCCATGCGCAAAGCTGGCTATGTGCCAGTTCGTACTCGAAAGCTGACAGGGAAAGACGGGCGATTCTGGTTGTATCGAGTAACCGGCAAAGATAAGGGGGTTGTCGCACCAGTTCCCGCTAATAGCAAGGCTTACAACCCATTTGTGCAGGTGTCACATAAGCCTCGATATGGTTATAACGAGGTCGCTTTAGATGGGGAATTACTTCATGTATACGGTGACCACATCCGTTTACTAACTAAAAAGCGGGTTCGTGTGAATGGTAAGCAGGTTCAGGGCTACACAGCTAAAGGTCTGCGTGTGGAGGTGATGGGATGATGCTAACAACTCAAGCAGTCACCCTGAACCGACTATCTTTGAGCGAGTCGCATACTAACCTGGTAATTTCGGGCCAGTTGCAAAAAACTTTGCGGGTGACTTTCGGTTACTTACAAACATCACTCAACTCATTGATTCTTTCGAAGAGCGCCATTAGCGTAAGTCGGGAAACCAAACACGAACAGTATTCGGGTTCAGGCAAAGAAAAGGGTAGCACTGTGAATGCTACCCTTCTGGGTTACTCAGATGGTTCGGCTTTGGACTTCTTACGCTGGCGGCGTTTGATCTCACCTAGCATTGACGTTGTTATGAACTGCCCAGTACTTTCACCTTTTTCTTTTACTAACTCCATACCTTCAATTATTTCATGTGGTATGCGAGCTGTTAAGGATTGTGACTTTGCATTTTTTGAACCCGTCGCCATATGCTGCTCCCATGTATTTTGGTGTAAGACAGTATACACGGTAAATATTCTATTTAAAGACTTGACGTGTAAGACACCTTGTAACTATATTGTGTCTTACACCTTGCCTTTGTCATGGTGTGAAAATAGCAACGCCCCAGAGTGCGGGAACACTGCTGAGGCGTCTAACCACAATGTAAATGAGGCTTACACTATGGCATTACAACATAGTACCCAAACTCGCCCTAAATTTCAGTATCTCTTTCTCGCCATGTGCCGTTCTGACTTGAACGCTAAACCGCACCGTGAATCAGTAACTGCCCATTCTGAACAAGATGCCCGCCGCTCTCTGGCTGGTCAGTTCGTACTTTCCTTTGCTGGTCGTATTCCTGCACAGGGGGTATGCAATGCTTAAAAAATACCGTGTTGAATTTAGCGCATTAGACGCTGCTGGTGGTGATCTCAAACTGTCATGGTGTGGTGAAGCTGAAAGCCTTGATAAAGCATCAGCCTCTGTTCTCTTGGGGGCTACAGAGCGTCGGTTAAGCAACATTCAGATCACCAGCATCATGCAGCTCCTTGATGAGGATGATATCTACCCACCTTCATACAAAGAGACTCAGGCCCTGATTACTGAACTGATGGGCAGCCGTGGTAAGCCAATCCCTGATACCAGCGAGAATGTATCCCGCACTCGGTTACTTCGCGTTAAAGAAGGTCTGCTTCATTTGTTGACGGTTGTTATTCCTCTGATTGAGAACGAGCAGCAACGATTGCAGGTGTATTGGTGGGCTGAGGCGGTACATAACATCGTACGGTTTGAAGAGCATGACGCGAAAAATGAGCAGGGGGTGTGCAATGTCTAAAAAAACTGAACTGGTACTCGTTGAGGCCCAAAATCTACAGATTATCGAATATCGAGGTCAGCGTGTTTTGACCACCGAGCAAATGGCAGCCGGATACGGTGCCCCCGTTGATCGCATCCGTCAGAACTTTAATCGCAATAAGTCTCGGTTTGTTGAGGGTAAACACTACTTCCAGATTGAAGGTAAAGAACTTGATGATTTGCGCGTATCTTTTAGCGACGCACAAATTTCTTCGAAAACTCGCAGCCTTACTTTATGGACAGAACGCGGTGCGGCGAACCATTCAAAAATGCTGGAAACCGATCAGGCGTGGGACTACTACAACGACCTCACTGAGTTTTACTTCTCCCGACGTGATGCATTGCCAGCACCTGCAACCATTCCCGACCTAAGTCGTCTGGAAATTCTTCAGTTAGCTATCGACTCCGAGCAAGGCCGTTTAGCTGAAAAGCAACGCGCCGACAAAGCTATTCGTACCAAAGGCCAGATTAGCCGTAAACGTGAAGCCAGCGCCCTCGGCAAACTAAGTGCAGCCACTCGCAAATGTCGTGTACTGGAAGAACGGCTGGGGGAAAGTACAAAGCATGCCACGGTGAAAGCTGTAGAAAATGTGACTCATCAGAAGTTTGCGTGGCATCCGTTGCGGAAATGGTGTCTTGAGAATGGCTTTAAACCAGAGATTGTGCCTGACCCACAGTATGGCTCTGTAAAATCATGGCCTCGCGAAGCATGGCTGGCAGTACATAGTATCAATCTGTCTGATGTTATGGGGGTGACTTATGGATAAGTTAGCGCCCTGCGAAGTTTCCGATCTTCTCAGTGAAATTGCTTCAATTTTAAAAGTCAGTTCAATGCTGATTGCTAGTGAGGATGGTAACGACACGGGTTATGAACTTCTTTGGATCGCTCAGGAACGCGCTGAAAAAGCGGCGAAAAATATTAAGGGGGTGAATTATGGGCCAGCCACAGCCAAATGATCGTTACAAAGACAGTCATGGCTCATTGGTCACTGTCGATTCCGTTGCCTTTAATCGCGTTACCTTTAGCCGTGACGGATATTCATCGCCCTGCATTATGCCACTGGCACGGTTCGTTACTGAATTTACCTTTATCGGGAGAGCATAACCATGAAAGCCAATGAATCAGTACCCCTGGATATTGCCACGCATAAGGCTGGTCAATTAAATGCTCTCTTGCTGTTGATGTTTGAATCCAATATTGAATTAGATACTACTGACGAAAAGGAATTATTAAGCCTTGCATTGGATCTCGCTGGACCAGTAGCGGTTCATTTGCTTGAGCGGGAGGCCGGACAAAATGGAACGCCTTGATAAAGCCAGTAGCTAAATGCCCTGTATTTAATTAGTTAGCATTCCAACATCTCAAAAATAACAGCCATCAGGCTGGGGACTCGCTCGGCCTGATGAAAGGAAAGGATATATTTATGACGAACCTGAATCATTCAATTGAATTAAATCGTAAACATATTGCAGTGGCATTTATCGCTTATTGTCAGAAACGAAATAGAGGCGAATCCATTGCCAATGTCATTATTAATTCTAGAAAGGTTGTTGTTCTGGAAAACTTAACTGAGGCAGCAATTTGTAATTGCCTTATTCATTCTTTGGAAGTGCTTTGTTTTCAGGAATTCGGGCGTGATGACGGCTCGCGGATTCTTGTGGAAACCTACACCCAGATGCTGAGTAAAGATAACAGTAAATTGACACCACACGGCGTCGAGACAATGACGGAAGTCATGAAGGCTACAGTCGTAGATACTTTGGCTAATCCTCACGATAACCGGCATGGACTGGTATTCAGTCAGGACGGTGCAGCATGAAGCCATCCATCGACATGATCCGTGAAGTTACGGCTCAGGCCACCAATCGTTGGCGCGATATTCTTGGTTATCTCGGTATTGATGTACCGGAACGGCCTCGCGACCATTCTGCTTGTCCGGCATGTGGTGGCAAAGACAGATTCCGATTTGATGATCAGGATGGACGTGGGACCCATTTCTGTAATCAGTGTGGTGCCGGTGATGGGCTTGAGCTGGTACAGAAAGTTAAGCAATGCACCTCCACTGAGGCTGCGGTCATGGTAGCAGATGCACTGGGAATGGATCCCGACTCGCGAGTGTCTGCGACGGTACCTGCTAAATCTGTAAAACAGCTGGTACAACCCGGTATCCCGATAGCGGATAAGGTTGCGGAGTTGGTGGCGAAAACGGTACCTGGTGAATCTCAGTACCTACTTAATAAGGGGCTTCCAAGCCCCCCTCAAGCCCTATTGAGTGACGGTTCTTTACTGCTGGTACTGCAAACAATGGAGGGTGTAGTAACTGGTGCGCAGGTGATTAAGCCTGATGGCACCAAACGTCTGATATCTGGAACCATCAAGAAAGGTTCGTTCATTCCTGTGAGGCTTCCAACTGCTCTGGATGATGATCCGATTGTCACGGTGTTAATTGCAGAGGGTAACGCAACCGGCGTTACAGTTTCGTTACTGAGTGATGGGGTTGTGCTGGCCGCTATTGATGAAGGGAACCTGATCCATATAGCGAAAGCCAGCCGGGAACGTTGGCCTGATGCGAAAATTATCATTGCTGCTGATAACGATCTTAAACCCGGTGAAAAGAATGTCGGGAAAGAATCTGCTGAGAAAGCGGCTACCGCGGTGAATGGCTGGGTTGCCTTACCACCGACAGACCATAAAGCCGACTGGGATGATTATCGTCAGCAGTATGGACTGGATGCGAGTATTACCGCGTTTGCTGATTCTCTATATCAACCACATATTTTGGCAGAAGAGGAGCCTCCGGTAGCGGAGCCTCAGGATGTCAGGCGTCCATATGTTGATGAGCGTAAAGGGGGCATGTATTGGGTTGAACCCAAACTGGATAAAAGTAACGGCAATATTACGGAAAGAGAAAGCTGGCTGAGTGACCCGATATCAGTTGCGGGGATAGGTGAAGACGATAACGAGCGGTATCTGATCCTCTCCTGGACGCCGGAGGGTAACAGTACCGAACGTTCAGAAGCTTTACCCATGCGTGACATTGGCGAGCGGGAAGGCTGGTCGCGGCTGCGGGCTGGTGGTTTATCTATCACAGCCAAGAGTGGATTACGGGCAATACTGGCTGACTACCTGCAACGCAGTGGAGAGCGGCAGCTTTGGACAGTTGCCAATGCTACTGGTTGGCAGTGTGGGGCATACATCATGCCGGATGGTTCGGTGATTGGCGCACCTGCAACCCCGGTACTCTTTAATGGTCGCTCATCGGCGGCAAAAGGCTACACCACCAAGGGGACCCCCGAGAGCTGGCGCAATAATGTAGCCAAACTTGCTCGAGGTAATCCCTCCATGATGTTGGGTATTGCCTGTGCCTTTGCTGCTCCGCTGATTGGTCTGGCTGGTGCGGATGGTTTTGGTGTTCATTTATTCGGTGGCTCCTCCGCGGGTAAAACCACGACGGGTAATGCGGCTACCACTGTTTATGGCGAACCCGAAGCGCTGAAGCTGACGTGGTACTCAACAGCGTTGGGATTGGTAAATGAAGCTGCGGCGCACAATGACGGTTTTATGCCACTGGATGAGATAGGGCAAGGCAGTAATAAACGCGCAGTTGCTGATGCTGCTTACGCTTTGTTTAACGGCGTCGGCAAAATTCAGGGGGCCAAGGAGGGCGGTAATCGGGATGTGAAACGCTGGCGCGCAATGGCATTCAGTACCGGTGAAATCGATCTCGAAAGTTATATCCGAGCTGATGGTGGCAAAGTAAACGCGGGCCAACTGGTTCGGCTCTTAAATGTGCCTATCACCAAAGCAACTAAATACCATGGTTTCAAGGACGGTAAAGCGCATGCAGATTCTATGCGAGATGCCTGTAAAGACCACTACGGTGCGGTAGGGCGGGAATGGATTAAGTGCTTAGCCAGCCAGAAAGAAGTAGCAGCGCAAGCTGTCAGGGATGCGGAACGTCGGTGGATAGCATTATTACCCGATGAAGCCAGTGAGCAGGTACGCCGTGTTGCATCGAGGTTCGCCATACTGGAAGCCGCTTTGCTGCTTTCCAAACACCTTACCAGTTGGAGTGAGCAAGAGTGCCGTGACGCTTTACAACATGGCTTTAATGCATGGGTTAATGATTTTGGTATGGGTAATCGTGAATCAAAAGCATGGGCGGAACAGGCTGAATCTTTCTTGCAACGCTTCGGTTATAGCCGTTATTTGCCACACCCTGAAACGGATCCGCGAGATTTACCAATAAAGGATTTGGCGGGATATCGAGAGAAAAAGCCGGGACTCGATACATTGGTATTTCATACTTTTCCCTCAGTCTTTCGAAACGAGATTGCCGTAGGTGCCAATGCGGTGGCTTTTGCTCAGGCTCTCGTGGATGCCGGTATGTTGGATAAACCGAGCAAGGGGATCACTAAGAAAACGCTCAGAATTGACGGTAAGCAGCCTCACTTCGTGGTGCTCATGATGCCAGATGATTTGGAGGAATAAGCAGATCGCCTCCATTTGAACTGACCTGAATCGGATAAATCATTCTCTCTGGCGGGGTATTACACCAATGCTCTGACAGAGAGTAAAAGAATACAGGGTATGCATATCATGAGAATGACAAAAGAATTACGTGCTGAGGTATTTCGGCTTAAACAATCAGGCATCGGTTATAAACGGATAGCCGATATGACTAATTTGAATTTGAGCACGGTAAAAAGCGCCTGTAAGCGGTCTGGGTTATTTGCTGATAATCCAGAGCATGCAGCGATGTTTGAGATACCAGAGAAGCAATACAGTACCGCACTTATCGTGCCCAAGCCCTTACCAGTGCAGAGGCGCATTACGGGAGATAGGCAGACCGACGCTTATTTGTGGGTGTTGGAAGTTATCAATACCGGCGAACCGGGACATATTGCCGCGGCAGAGGAAGCCTTGCACAAACTGACTATCTCCCCCAAAGATGCTCGTGATAATTACACTCGTTATTTGGAAGCGAATGGTGCTGGGTGGACTGCTGGCTTTTCCACACTAATGATGGGGGACCCACAGCATTATATAGACCGAGCCAGAACACAATATTCCCGTGCAGCAGAGGTCAGGGGAACATTCGGCAGTTATGAGGCAGCTCTGGAGCCTACTCGAGCCGAACAACTAATGGAGGTGGCCTATGGCGATATCTATGATGATGATTTTGGCTGGACACCTGAGGAAAAAAAGAAGGGATGTGTTGAGGGTAAGCGAGTTACTGATGTATGGGACCTGCGAGCGGAAGCGTCAAAGGGTTTCGCTGGGGTTTTACCAGAGCCTCATACGCTTTCTGATGTCGTAAGGGAGTTTCAATATTGGCAATGGTTATACCAGACACGAAATGCTGCCTGCAAGGAAATGGATCCTGGTGGATATGGTTATGATTGTGACGGCCCTATTTCTGACCGTGAAACCTACCTTGATAAGAAGCTTGAAATCATCCGCCCTCGCCATCAACGAGAGGCACTGGATGTATTGAAATGGTATTTGCAAAGTGAGCGACATCAGGATTTTATTGGCTCAAATAGTGATGCGGTATATCTAAATTTGATAGGAGTGCATGAGTGCGTATAGGGGATGCAAAAGCAGAAGCATTGGAATAGACGGGGATCTGGTGATGAATGCACCTGTAATAAACGACTTTGTTAAATAAATCAATTAACGTCGCCTAACGTGCTGTCATTGTGGCAGATATTACCGTTATTTACTCATTTGTCGTTACGATTTATGGTAATATATCTACATAGCTAATCAATATAAATAGTGAGTCGTATATTAAATACGGCTCGCTTTTTTATTGGGTAACGTCCAGGGATTCAGAGGGGTATCCATAATATGCGTGATATTCAATTGGTATTAGAACGTTGGGGCGGTTGGGCAGCAAATGAAGATAGTGGCGTAGGTTATTCCCCCATTGCAGCAGGATTTAAAGGTCTGTTAACTAGCACTACAAAGTCGCGGTTATCGTGCTGTGATAATGATGGTCTGCTGGTAGATGCGGCAGTAGGCCGACTGAAGAAAGCTGGGCGAGATGAAGATTATAACCTGATAGAGCAGCACTATAAGAAAGGGATATCAAAATCAGCAATAGCCAGGAAACAGAAGTGCTCGGAGGGAAAAATCAGACTCAAGCTCATGATGGCCGAAACCTTTGTTGATGCTTGCCTGATTATGGCTGGGGCTAAATTAGAAATGGATGAGTGGACACATAAATCTGACAGTGCAAAAACTGTATCTGACCTATTCTGTAGCAAGGAGTTGATAAATATGAGCGTCGGCTAAGTGCGTGAAGCGGACGCTAACTGAGCTATTCATTGGGAAGCAGATCAACTTAGCGTCGCCCTAGTCAAATAAAAGCCCCCTTTATTTGGAGTCTCTACAGACGGTTATTTCTGCATACGTTTTCGTACCATTGGCTCTCCTCGACTAAATCTGGAAGATTGGCAACGCATCAAACAATTTTGAATATTTATAACTTTAAAAAGTGGGCTGTTTTAAAATCCCATGAAGGATTTATCAACTTATGAGTAACTTTTGAAAATACCGTGCGAATACTCAGTTGAGACTGACTGTCCGCAAGAATAGCTTTACCCTCATCAGTTAATGGGGAAGCACTTGGAACTGCGGGTTTATCAGCGGTATTGTCAGGTACATCCAACTTAACGAAAAAACTAATCATGTTTTTCAACGTATGCGGGTTTAGATGTGAAACCGTACTATCACCCTTATGCGTCCGCCTTGCAGCATTTTTGAAGAGTTCATCAAACTTTTGTTTCTGTACAGCTGAATTAGCCTTCCGAGCCCCTTCCAGGATTGAAGAGGAAGCTCTTGAGCTATTAATTCCAATCTTATTATTAGTCATTTAAGTCACCTGAGTTCCATGGGTTCAGATCATAAAATTATCAACGCGATTTTAACTCATAAATAAGAGTATGTAACTTATCCAGTCATTGTTGTCATGAAGTAGTCTACCTACTGGATAAACCACCAGTGACCTGCTCCCGCTTGATTAACACAATTAACTGTTTGTAACGTCTGCTTTCTGGCACGAAACTGCCCACTGCAGCACCAAAGGTACCGCTATGAACGAGATGCAGACTTTATGTCAGCAAACTATCATTCAACAACTCCATTTCTTATCAAGCGATATGAACAGATGGATGATGGACTCGAAAAATGTGGGATATTACGGTTTATCCAATGAACGAATAAGTGCACAAATGTCCCGCATTAGATTCCGTGCTGTCGGGCTTATACCCCCAAGCTGAAAGAAACCGTGAATGACGCCGAAATAGCGTTGTGCTGTGCAATTTACCCCTTGCTGAGTAAGGCGGACAAATAGCGCTTCACCTTCATCGCGCAACGGGTCGTATTCCGCTGTAACGATATGCACTGGTGGCAACGAAGATAAATCACCATGCAGTAACGGACTGACTTCAGGATGAGTAAATTCAGTATGAGGAAAATAGGCTTCGAAACCGCTAAGTAGCGTGTCGCTTGTTAGCACATAATCGTTACCATTTAGCTTGTGGCTTTCAAATGATGCAGTTGCATCCAGCATGGGGTAAATAAGTACCAACTGCTGGGGCAGCCATTGTTTGGTGTTTCTCAATCGAAGTGCTGTTATCAGGGCAAGATGGCCTCCCGCGCTATCCCCCATTAATGTTATATGGCTTCGATCAATGCCTAACGCTTGTGCGTGTTGCCAAACAATGTTCGCAGCATGTTCCGCATCATCATGTGCAGCGGGATAAGTATGTTCTGGAGCTAAACGATATTGTACCGCAACGACTCTACAACCACTCAGGAAGGCAAGTTGGCGCAGCTGATTATCATGTTTTAAAAAACCGCCACTCACAAAACAACCACCATGATAATAGACAATCGCAGGCAAAAATTCCCCCTCATTTAAGGGCGATACGATACGCAACGAAACCTCTTGAATAACCATATCTTCAACATTTACGCGCTGCTCAATATCACCGGACAGAGCTGTGCTTGCAACATACGTGGCACGACGTTCTTCAAATGTCTGATTACGAGATGACGGGCGACCTGCTGCGATAAAGTCGTCAACAAGCCTAGCGATTGCCGGCTCCAGAGTCATGAGGTTGTCTCCCAGATTGAGAATATTTTGAAAAGCTAATTCAGGAGTGTAATTTGCCAGGAAGAATATGAAAAGTCAGGAAACCAATATTCATAATACCAAATCTTAAATCAGTGCAACTTCCTGTAGTTAATCACACGATTTATCTGGGGCGTTATCTTCTGACAAGTAAGTGTTGCCTCGCTGTATTAGTATGTTTTAGTGCGTTGAATGTTCGGTATTGGCACCGAGCTGGCTGTCAGATCTGATTGGTCCAGAGTACAATGGGTGTAACAGTAAGTATGAACTAATAAAAAAACGTATAAAAAGCTATTCGTTACGAATTTTACCTATTACTCTGCTAAGAGTGGTTACTTTGTCACGTAGCTTACACAATTTAAAAGACCTCGCCTCGGCGGGGTTTTGTCGTTTTGTGATGTATGACAATTATAAGCATAGTTATGTTTACTCTTTGTTAATATTAATAATGTAAATTGTATGATGCTGTGATAGTTGCTTTGTAACGATTGTTGGCTCAGTCGTCCTACCCGTGGAGTTAGCACAGCACCTAATTCAAAGCCTCAGTTAATCGCTGGGGCTTTTTTACATACGGGATTATCCCTTATGTAGAATCAGCCAAAAAGAGTGAACCAACATTCACATGGGTACTGGATTGGTTAATCCAATCGTTGTGAAACAGTATCCAGCCGAATGTTGATTATTGGGTGCAAAAAAACTCACCACCGCTTATCTTGGTAAGGGGTGCTAATAGGCGAATACCAGGGAAGTTTTTACTGCCAGATATCATATGATTGTTTTATTTAATTAATGTGACTTAAGTTAAATTGAATGGGTAAGTTAATAAAATTCATGAAAATATACT
>NZ_JAZGQE010000155.1:0-11342 GCF_048593885.1 Yersinia sp. 1252 StPb PI
CTATTTTTCTTTAAAGTCTTTGGTATCCCTTGGCAGACATTTGCTAATGGAAGCCAGCAAATAAGCCGCTATTTTTTGCGTATGTTTGTTTGGCATGATTTCATTAATTGGCCCTTTAAATACTATTTTAGTCAGATATTTATTACCTTGGCAATTGTATTCGCAGGGACTTTAACCGCGACGGTGCTGGCTTTGCCGCTATCATTTTTAGCCGCACGCAACGTAATGTCGACACCAGGATTACGTATTATTTCCTTTATAATTCGGCGCTTTTTGGATGTTTTTCGTGGCATTGATATGGCAATTTGGGGGCTGATTTTTGTTCGTGCCGTTGGTATGGGGCCGCTTGCCGGGGTGTTAGCTATTATTATGCAAGATATAGGGTTGTTGGGTAAACTCTATGCTGAAGGGCATGAAGCTGTTGATAAATCGCCTAATCGCGGCTTGACCGCCATGGGGGCTAATGCTTTGCAAAAACATCGCTTTGGTATTTTTACTCAGTCCTTCCCAACACTGTTAGCGCTAAGCCTTTATCAAATTGAGTCAAATACGCGTTCTGCCGCAGTATTAGGTTTTGTGGGGGCGGGAGGTATTGGCTTGGTTTATGCCGAGAATATGCGTTTATGGAACTGGGATGTTGTGATGTTTATTACCTTAATAATGGTTGTGGTGGTTATGATTATGGATAAAATATCTGCCACATTACGTAGAAAATACATTTCCGGTGAGGATGTCGCCCTTTATCAATCCAGCTATAACAGTAAGATGAATAGCTGATGTTTAATAAAGTAGAAAGATGAAGGGAATATTAATTTATCTTAGTCCTTCAAATTTCATTATTATTGAGTTTTATGTATTTTACCGGAATGCATACTTTTCTCATTAATCAGATTTGCATTGAGAAAATCAACGTAAATCTATACAATACTGCCCGCTAGACGTGAAAGAAGCCTTTTGTTTTTCTTGCGATATTCGCCCACGTCTACTCTAAATAATAGGAATAGGGCAGTAATATGATGAACAACGATGTGCTCCGTAGTGTTCGCTACATGCTTAACGTAAACGATATCAAGATAGCAGAAATCATTAAGCTGGCTGATTTTGAAGTGAACAATGCGGATGTCGTTAATTTTCTTAAAAAAGAAGATGAGGCCGGTTATCAAGATTGCCCTGATCTGGTAATGGCACATTTCCTTAATGGTTTGATCTTCTTTAGACGTGGTAAAGATGACAAGTTCCCGGCCCCAGCGGTAGAGCCAGTCATTACCAACAATATTGTATTGAAAAAACTACGTGTGGCATTTGAGTTGAAAGATACTGATATGCACGATGTCTTTAATGCGGTTGAATTCCCAGTATCCAAACCTGAGCTAAATGCACTGTTCCGCAAAGAGGGCAGCAAAAACTTCCGCCCATGTGGTGATCAGGCTTTGCGTTATTTCCTGAAAGGTTTGACGCTACGTATACGTGGTCCTAAAAAGTAAAATTGATCATATCGATATAACTATCTGATATAGATTATTAATAACAAAACAGGAGTGGCAATTTGGCACTCCTGTTTTTCGTTAAAATTAAGCGGCACTCTTCTCACCACTCTCTGAATTAACACCACTCTGTTTTTTAATTACCTGCTCACATACTTCCTCTCATTGTTGCACTATCTGTGCCCGTGCGTTGCGCATTATTGGTGCAGACAATTAGGCCGTTTATCCGGTTATTTGGCAACGTTATCTATAATCTTCAATTAAATTATTAAGATATAAAACTGGCATGGCGATTGCGCAGAGTAATCCGATCTTGTGTGTTTTACTCAACGACCAGAGGTTAACGCTATGCAACATCGTAACTTGATTAAGGTTTTTGCTCTTTCAGCTTCGGTTATCAGTATGGGTGTGGCTTTTGGCACGCTGGCTGCCGACACCATCAAAGTGGGTATTTTGCACTCGTTGTCCGGCACGATGGCTATCTCTGAAACACCATTGAAAGATATGGCTTTGATGAGTATTGATGATATCAATGCTCATGGTGGTGTATTGGGTAAACAACTGGAGCCGGTTATTGTCGACCCGGCCTCTAACTGGCCACTCTTTGCCGAGAAAGCGCGGCAATTATTAACACAAGATAAAGTCGCCGTCGTATTTGGTGCCTGGACGTCGGTTTCACGTAAGTCTGTCTTACCGGTATTTGAAGAGTTAAATGGTCTACTGTTCTATCCGGTACAGTATGAGGGGGAGGAGATGTCGCCCAACGTCTTCTATACCGGTGCGGCACCAAACCAACAGGCTATCCCCGCTGTGGAATACTTATTAAGTGAAGATGGGGGCGGTGCAAAACGCTTTATTTTGTTAGGGACGGATTATGTCTACCCGCGCACTACCAACAAAATCCTACGTGCTTTCCTGCATACCAAAGGTATTCAGGATAAAGATATCGAAGAGATTTATACCCCGTTTGGTTACAGTGATTACCAAACTATTGTGGGTAATATTAAGAAATTCTCTGCCGATGGCAAAACCGCCGTTATTTCCACCATCAACGGCGATTCAAATGTTCCCTTCTACAAAGAGTTAGCCAACCAAGGTATCAAAGCAACTGATGTGCCTGTCATTGCGTTCTCTGTGGGTGAAGAGGAACTACGTGGCATTGATACCAAACCACTGGTGGGGAATCTGGCTGCCTGGAACTACTTCCAATCGGTGGATAATCCGACGAACAAGACGTTTGTTGAACAATGGAAAGCCTATGCCAAAGCGCATAAGTTGCCGAATGCAGATACTGCTGTCACCAATGATCCGATGGAAGCTACCTGGGTAGGTATGCACATGTGGGCCCAGGCAGTAGAAAAAGCCAAATCAACCGATGTGGATAAGGTTCGTGCTGCGATGGCCGGACAAACCTATCCAGCACCATCAGGATTTACGCTGACAATGGATAAGACTAATCACCATCTGCACAAACCGGTGATGATTGGCGAAATTGAGGCTAACGGACAATTCAACGTGGTATGGCAAACCGATGCGCCAATTCGTGCTCAGCCATGGAGCCCGTTCATCGCCGGAAATGACAAGAAACCGGATCATCCAGTGAAAAGCACGCAGTAGCGATGACACTCCAGGGCCAGATTTTGCTGGCTCTGGATCTTTTTTGCCATATATCAGTGATGAGCGGGCCTATGAAATTGTTAATTCCTGTTTGGAGTAGAGCAGTCAATCTTTTGCTCAGGCCGCTGATAGGCCTGTTACTGAGCTTTTCAGCCTTGGCAACAGCAGGGCCAGCCCATGATTTTGCTGTGGCTAATCGTTCACAGCAAGCCGCTATGTTGCAGCAATGGGCGACCGAACCGGATGCTAGCCGATTACCCTTATTGCAGGCACTGAAACAAGAAACGTTGGTGGTCGATAGCACAGGGCAGGCATTCATCCAGCATAATCTGAGTTTCACCCCGCTGGAAGGGCAGTTACAACCTGTCGGTACACCAAAGAAAATCTGGCTCAATAACCGCTTACGTATTCTTATTGCTAATGCACTGACGGCTCAACGGCTGGCAAGTGAAGATGAATCAGTGCGCTGGCAAGCGGCACTAGAGTTACAGCTGCAAGCGCAAAGTGATCAATTACCGTTACTTAATCAGCGTCTTAAATTGGAAACAGACAGTAAAGTCAAAGAGGCGCTAAGTATTGCTTTGGCTAATTTACAACTGACCGATAGTAACCCTTTGGTGCGCCTGAATGCCGTGCAATTGCTCGGAAAATCAGGTTCGCCACAAACCCAATCTCGTTTGCAAAGCTTAACCGATGCTAAAACCGAGCCTGATGCACAAGTGCGTGCCGCGGCAGCCAGTAGTTTGAAACAGGTACAAAATCGGTTGATGGTCGGGGATATTATTGGGCAAGTATTCAGCGGGTTATCACTAGGCTCTATCTTGTTGCTAGCAGCTCTTGGGTTAGCCATCACTTACGGCCTATTGGGTGTTATCAATATGGCCCATGGTGAAATGCTGATGTTGGGAGCCTATTCAGCTTACTTGGTGCAATCTCTGTTTCAGCAGTTAGCTCCGCATTGGCTAGCCCTCTATCCTTTGGTCGCCTTGCCGGTCGCGTTCTTTATTACGGCTGGAATCGGCATGGCTTTGGAACGAACGGTAATTCGGCATCTTTATGGCCGCCCGCTGGAAACGCTGTTGGCAACCTGGGGAATTAGTCTAATGCTGATTCAGAGCGTGCGTATGATTTTTGGCGCGCAAAACTTGGAAGTCGCTAATCCTGCGTGGCTATCTGGCGGGGTACAGATTTTGCCAAATCTGGTTTTGCCATGGAATCGTATCGCCGTTATCGCCTTTGTGATCATTGTTCTGTTACTCACCTGGCTGTTGCTAAATAAAACCCGTCTCGGTCTACAGGTACGGGCAGTGACGCAGAATCGAGCCATGGCTGCTTGCTGTGGGGTGGCAACCGGCAGGGTTGATATGCTGGCTTTTGGTCTGGGTTCGGGTATTGCCGGATTAGGCGGGGTTGCCCTGTCACAACTGGGAAATGTTGGCCCGGAATTAGGGCAGGGCTACATCATCGATTCCTTCTTGGTTGTGGTGCTTGGTGGTGTCGGACAACTGGCTGGTAGTGTTGTTGCAGCACTGGGGTTAGGCATGCTGAATAAAATTTTGGAACCGCAGATTGGCGCAGTATTAGGTAAGATTTTGATTTTAGTGCTAATCATATTATTTATTCAAAAACGGCCGCAGGGTCTGTTTGCCCTCAAGGGCAGGGTGAGTGATTAATGAATCAACCTTTAGCTATAACCTTGACGCAAAAAGCACCTGTTATCAGCTTATCATTGGGGGCTGTAGTTGTTACTGCACTGATTATTTTGCCTTTTTTAGCACTGCTGCCGGCGGATAATCCCCTCGCAATATCAACCTATACCTTAACGCTTATCGGTAAGATTCTATGCTATGCAGTAGTGGCTATCGCACTTGATCTGGTATGGGGATATGCCGGTTTACTGTCTCTTGGCCATGGCCTATTTTTCGCACTTGGTGGTTATGCCATGGGCATGTATCTGATGCGTCAGGCGGCTGGAGATGGCCTGCCTACATTCATGTCTTTTCTATCCTGGTCTGAGTTGCCGTGGTTTTGGAGTGGTAGCCAATATTTTATTTGGGCATTGTGCTTGATCGTCTTGGTTCCCGGTTTACTGGCTTTTATTTTTGGATATTTCGCCTTTCGTTCCAAAATAAAGGGCGTCTATTTCTCTATCATGACGCAGGCGCTGACTTACGCGGGGATGTTACTGTTTTTCCGTAACGAAACGGGCTTTGGCGGTAATAATGGTTTCACCGGATTTACCACTATGCTGGGCTTCCCGGTATCGGCAACCTCTACCCGTATTGCCCTGTTTCTGGCCACACTCGCTTTGTTAATCGCCAGTTTGGTACTGGGATTTGCATTGGCCCGCACCAAGTTTGGGCGAGTGTTGACCGCCGTGCGTGATGCTGAAAATCGCCTGACATTTTGTGGCTATGATCCGAAAGGTTTCAAGCTGTTTGTCTGGACATTATCAGCCGTACTCTGTGCTCTGGCGGGAGCGTTGTATGTACCTCAGGTTGGCATCATCAATCCAAGTGAAATGTCACCAACCAACTCTATTGAAGCTGCTATCTGGGTAGCGCTTGGTGGGCGCGGGACATTAATTGGCCCGGTATTAGGGGCTGGCATTGTCAATGGCGCAAAAAGCTGGTTCACCATGGCAATGCCAGAATATTGGCAGTTCTTCCTCGGATTGATATTTATTTTGGTTACGTTGTTCTTACCTAAGGGTGTTATCGGGTTACTGCGGCGGGGGAAAGACAAATGAGCCGGTTTCAAATTACGGAACAACTGATTTATCCCGAGATAATTGTTCAGGAACCCGGTGCGTTAGAGCATGCGGCCGACAAGCATCGCCAGCAACGGGATCCGGTGTTAACCCTCGAAAATATTAATGTTAGCTTTGATGGCTTTCATGCTTTGCGTGATCTCTCATTGCAAATAGGTGTTGGCGAGCTGCGTTGCATTATTGGCCCGAATGGTGCGGGTAAAACCACGCTGATGGATGTGATAACCGGTAAAACACGTCCCCAGACCGGTAAGATGACCTATGACCAACACCATGATCTCTCAATGATGAATACGATAGAGATTGCTCAAGCAGGGATTGGCCGGAAATTCCAGAAACCGACGGTATTTGAAGCGCTGAGTGTGTTTGAAAATCTTGAATTGGCACAAAAAAGCACCAAAACGGTCTGGGCCAGTCTGCGCGCCAAGTTGAACAGTGAGCAGCGGGATCAAATTGATGAAACGCTTACTATGTTGCGCCTTAGTGAGATGCGACAGCGGCAGGCAGGCTTGTTATCTCATGGTCAAAAGCAGTTTCTTGAAATTGGGATGTTATTGATGCAAGACCCGCATTTGCTACTGTTGGATGAGCCAGCCGCTGGGATGACCGATGCCGAGACCGCCTATACCGCCGAGTTGTTTAATCAATTAGCCGGGAAGCATTCACTGATGGTCGTGGAGCACGATATGGGGTTCGTCGAGTCCATTGCTGATCATGTCACGGTGTTGCATCAGGGCCAGGTGTTGGCCGAGGGGTCATTGGCAGAGGTGCAGGCTAACGAGCAAGTGATCGAGGTATATTTGGGGCGCTGAGCCGCTCTGACTCTGTGTTGCTTCCCCCCTCATTTGGGTTGACCAAACTTCGGGGATTGCGCCTTGATTCATAGCGGCTGATCGGTGTTGTTTCTCCTGCCATATCACGTGATCGGGTTTTGGTGACTAACAGTTAACTGGATATTTAAGGGCAATATATGCTGCAAGTGAATGAACTTGATCAATATTACGGTGGCAGCCATATCTTGCGTGGCTTGTCATTCGAGGCTGCGATAGGTGAGGTTACATGCTTATTGGGCCGTAATGGCGTTGGTAAAACGACGTTACTCAAATGCTTGATGGGACTGGTGCCGGTCAAAAACGGTAGCATTACATGGGAAGGTAAAAATATTAGCCATCAGTCACCACACCAACGGGTGAAAGGAGGCATTGCTTATGTGCCACAAGGTAGAGAAATTTTCCCCAGATTAACGGTTGAAGAGAACATTCTATTGGGGCTTTCTCGTTTTCCCAGCGCCCAGAGTAAGGTAGTACCTGAAAGTATTTATCAGTTATTCCCAGTGTTACAAGAAATGAAACATCGCCGTGGTGGGGATTTATCTGGTGGGCAGCAGCAGCAGTTAGCGATTGGGCGCGCATTAGCTTGCCAGCCTCGTTTGCTCATTTTGGATGAGCCAACTGAGGGAATTCAACCTTCGGTTATCAAAGAGATAGGTATAGTTATCAAAAAACTGGCTGCTCAAGGGGATATGGCTATCTTGTTGGTTGAGCAGTTTTATGATTTTGCCGCAGAGCTGGCGGATAACTATTTAGTGATGTCCCGTGGCAAAATTATCCAGCGTGGCCACGGCACTGATATGGAGTTAGACGGTGTCCGTGGCCTGGTTGCTATCTGACAGGCTCTTATGGGAGGCGAGTATCCTCGATGGGCAGTGAATCGAATGCCCCCCATTGCGCCCAAGAACCATCATAGAGTGATACTGATGGTGCGTTTAATGCCGCCAGCCCCAGAGCCACCACTGCGGCTGTTACGCCAGAACCACAGCTGGTAATAATGGGCTTGGTTAAATCCACGCCTTGAACGGCAAAAATACTTGCCAGTGCTTGTGGCGATTTCAAATTACCATTTTCTACCATGCTCCCCCACGGGACATTAATACTGCCGGGGATACGGCCAAGGCGCAGACCAGGCCGAGGCTCAGGCTCTTGGGCTTTAAATCTGTTGGCTGGCCGGGCATCTATAATTTGTACGTCACTATTTCCCAGCACGGCGACAACCTCATCAACGTTTTTGACCGCAGCATTATTGAAAGCCACATTGAACACTTGCGGGGTTGGTTTTGCCTGGCCGCTTTCTAATGCATAGCCCGCTTGCCGCCATCCGTTGATACCACCGGCCAATATACGCACATTTTTGGCACCAAAAGTACGGAACGTCCACCAAACGCGTGGTGCGGAAAACAGGTTACCGTCGTCATAAATCACTAAAGTATGTTGCTCACTTACCCCTAATTGACCAACCCTCTCACTGAATTCCTGTGGCGATGGCAGCATATGTGGCAATTCAGTACTGTGGTCTGCAATTTCATCAATATCAAAGTAAACGGCTCCCGGGATATGCCCTTGCTCGAACTCAGCCTGAATGTCTCTTTTAGGTATCAATCCCGGCGGTGACATTCTGGCATCCAGAATAACGATATCGGCATCATTAGCATGTTCTGCCAGCCATTGTGCTGTAACCAGAAAAGGTGAGTTCATAGCAAGTTACCTGTCAACATTATAAAGGAGCGATGGGATTTATCGCTTCATCTTGATGCCCACTATATAACGAAATTACGCTATTGAAACCCCGACTGACTCATGATGCGTAACGCTTCGCATTTATTGAAATTTATTATTCAATGAATTACATAATGAAAATATATAATCAATTAATTGAATTTGTAATTCAATCTGTGAACTGCGTACTGATAGAAGCATCCTGATTATGTAAGCTTTCATTAGCTTGACTCTTTTCTTCGTAGCGCCTCGCAAAAAATAACTTTAATTTCATATTGGCTTGATGGTGAAATTTTAATTTCGTATAACCAGTGGCAAGTAAAGCTACCTTATCGGGGCTTTAATTTATAAACAGGTAAGGGGAATAAAATGAAAAAAGTTCGAATTGGCCTTATTGGTACTGGTTATATCGGCCGTTGCCATGCCATTGCTTACGCGCAGGTTGCGACTGTTTTTCCACTCAAGGGCCAGCCAGTATTAGAGATGTTGGCAGAAGTGACTCCTGAATTGGCTCAAAAACGTGCGGTAGAATTTGGTTTTTCCCGATCTACCTCCCATTGGCGCGAACTGGTTGCCGATCCTGATATTGATGTGGTGGATATTTGTGCACCAAATTTCTTGCATAAGGAGATGGCTCTAGCAGCAATTAGCCACGGCAAACATGTTTATTCAGAAAAACCACTGGCGCTGAGTGCTGCCGATGCTAAAGAAATGGTCGATGCTGCACGCGCAAAAGGGGTAAAAACGTTGGTAGGCTTCAACTATATGAAAAATCCAACGAGTCAGTTAGCGCGAGAAATTATTGCAAACGGTGAGATTGGTGAGGTCGTGCATTTTTATGGTACTCATAATGAAGATTATCTGGCTGATCCACTCACACCTTTGGACTGGCATTGTACCAAGGCGCAGGCAGGTCTGGGGGCCTTGGGGGATTTAGCCGCACACATTGTTAATATGGCTCATTATCTGGTCGGCGATATCACCCGTGTCTGTGGCGATATGCAAACTATCATCAGACGGCGCCCTGACCCGAAAGATCCCTCATCGCTTCTTGCTGTGGAGAATGAAGATCAAGCCAGCGCATTGGTGCATTTTAGCAATGGTGCTATGGGGACCATAGAAACTTCACGGATTGCTTGTGGCCGTAAAATGGGGCTGACATATGTAATCACCGGCACTAAAGGTGCGATCAGTTATTCTCAAGAACGCATGGCGGAATTACAGCTCTATCGCCATGATGATCCACAGGCCAGACAAGGGTTTAAAACATTACTTACAGGGCCACAGCATCCAGACTATGCGGCTTTTTGTGTCAGTGCAGGACATGGTATTGGATTTAACGATCAAAAAACGGTTGAGATCCGCGATTTGATTAACGGCATTGCTGCCGATGACCGTATGTGGCCGGATTTTGAAGAAGGTTGGAAAGTATCGAAAGTATTGGATGCTATTGCCGTTTCTGCCGAGGAACGATGCTGGGTAAATGTCTTAACAGATTGACTATTCTGCTACAGCTAACATTTTTAATTTCTACAATGTCAATGCGAAGAGAGGTTATCTAATTCTCAGATTTACATAGCACCTTAAGTTAGTTAGTGGTGAGCCTCATTTAGCTGATACTGGCCCGAATTAGGCCATGTATGAGTTTTAAATATGCCCACTGCTGACACTAAACGTAATAATCACGCGACAACTGCTGCTCATTATCTTAATGAGCAGCAACGGGCAAGGGTAAAGCAGTTGTCCCGTTCTTGGCTATGGCGTCTGGAGATCCCCACTTGGATATTGATCGGTGCCATTTACACTGGGTGGTTTGTTGGTGTTATTCATTGGCAGCAATTAGGGCCAGTGATGGGAAGTGTTCTGCTGATCTTGTTGAGTGCGTGGTATATGTCTTTGCAACATGAGTTGATTCACGGCCATCCAACCCGTTGGCGGTGGGTAAATCAGCTATTTGGAACTTTGCCACTGGCGGTATGGTACCCCTATGGCCTTTATCGTGATTCTCATATTCAACATCACCGCGATGAGGATTTGACGCACCCAGAAAAAGATCCAGAGTGCTATTACTACACGGCAACACAATGGCAATACTTCCACATATTACTCAAATGTATTATACGTGCGAGTAACACCTTTGTGGGGCGGCTAGCCATCGGGCCATCACTGGACATCATTAATACCCTTCGCAGCGCAGCCCGGGCTTTTATTTCCGGCGATCGCTCGGCCATATTCATGTGGCTGATTCATTTAGGGCTACTTTACGGGTTACTTCACTGGATGGCAGGCTATGGTATTTCTGCCGTTTTCTACCTACTGGCGATTAGCTATCCGGCACTTAGTCTGACTAAAGTAAGATCTTTTTTTGAACATCGTGCAGCGCCAGAAAGTTCGGCGCGCTCAGCCCTGAATGAAGCTGCATGGCCATGGCGTCTGCTATTTCTAAACCTCAATTACCACCTGGTGCATCATGATTTACCAGCCTTACCTTGGTACGGGCTACGCCAGATTTATCTGGAAAACCGCGTTCAATATCAGCAGCGCAGCGGGCAATTTGTCGTGAACGGCTATACTCAATGGTTTGACGCATTTGCTTTTACTGCGTTGGAAATAGAAGTACACCCATTTTACGATTGCGAGAATAAAACTGTTGCGGCAGAAGAGCGGTATGGTGTGATTAAAAGTAGTAGCCAGCATTCTGAATCAACCTAAATCAGCCCGCTGAGGTTAGGACGGCTATGGATTCAGGCGAAAAAATTCTTAGCGATCTCTTCTGTTATTTGAAAATTGCTGTTGTTATATACAGTATTTCATGTAATCTTAACTGAAAATCTTGCTGTTACAACACAGCTTAAATACTTAGCTATCAAACTGTTACGTATTATAGATACAAACCTATAAGCCTAATGTAACGCTAAT
>NZ_JAZGQE010000156.1:0-11134 GCF_048593885.1 Yersinia sp. 1252 StPb PI
GGCTCCTCTGACTGGACTCGAACCAGTGACATACGGATTAACAGTCCGCCGTTCTACCGACTGAACTACAGAGGAATTGTCTGAACGGGGCGAATAATAGCGGGGTATGAGGAACATGTCAAAGGGGAAACAGTAAATTTGGATTGTTTGCTTACAGTTTGCGCAACTTATTGAGAATTTTGACTTTTAGCTCAATCCTTGCGCAAAAAGCGGCCGATTGTTTAACGAAAGAGCGAGCAACGTATTGTTACGCTGCTCGCCAACAAGTCTACTGGGGTGTATCAGCCAGAACAAACATGCCATAGGGATGGATTTGCAGATAATAACTGTCACCGGGGGCGGGTTGCAGTTGTGTGGCATTTACTTGCAATAGCAAAGATTGACCTTGCCAATCCACCAGTACCTCATATTGCGGCCCCATATAAGCCACTTTATTAATAGTACACCGCTGGCTTGGCTCACCTTGCTGACTTAGCGTGATAGCCTCTGGTCGTACACCCACGGTGGACTGTTGCCGTTGGGCGGCAAATCCCTGTGGTTTAGGGATGTGATAACCGAAGATTTCAACGCTACTGCTGTGAATAGTGGCTGGAAAGACGTTAGCGTCGCCCATGAAACTGGCCATAAAATGCGAGGCGGGGTGGCGATACAGTTCTTGTGGCGCACCAATTTGCATTATTTTACCTTTATTCATCACCAGCACGGTATCAGACACGGCAAAGGCTTCACTTTGGTCGTGGGTAACATACAGCGAGGTAATAGTAAACTGCTGTTGCAATTCTCGAATTTTATCACGCATGCTGCGGCGCAAATTAGCATCCAGATTACTGAGCGGTTCATCAAAAAGCAGCACTTTAGGTTTGAGGATTAGTGCCCTGGCCAGCGCAACACGTTGTTGCTGCCCACCGGATATTTGATCCACGAAGCGATCGGCAAAGCCGTCTAAATCTACTAACGCTAAGGCTTCTTGTACACGACCTCGAATCTCATCTTTCGGCCGGCCCAGCATTTTCAGACCATAGCCAATGTTTTCGCCCAGTGACATGTGCGGGAACAAGGCATAGGACTGGAATACCATGCAGATATCCCGCTGCTGGATAGATCGGTCAGTCACATCTTCACCATCGATAAAGATTTGTCCGCCGGACGGTTTTTCTAGCCCGGCAACCAGCCGTAATACCGTGGTTTTACCACAACCCGATGGCCCCAGCAGGGTGACCATTTCCCCTTTAGGGATAGCCAGATTGAGACTGTCAATCACGATATTGCTACCAAAACGCTTGGTGACGTGTTTTAGCTCGACGAAATGTTTCTTATCGCGAGTGACTGTCTTTTGCTCTGACAGATTTTTTTGAGTAGATACTGTATTTATAGTAGACATAGCATTCAGCCTTATCAGTACGTCATTATTCAGCATTACTGGCTTTCGAGCGGGCAGTACGCGCTTCGCCAACCAGATAATCAAACAGGAAGATGATGGCGAGCATGACCACAATCAGAATCGAACCATAAGCGATGGCAATACCGTATTCGCCATCTTCTACCCGGTTAAGGATGTAAGAGGTGGCGACCCGTGTATCAGGTGTTACCAGGAAGACGATGGCACTGACGGTAGTCATGGCGCGCACAAAACTGTAAATCAGCGCCGATAGAATCGCCGGGCGTAGCAACGGCAGTAGAATATAAATCACAGTACGCAGCGAACCCGCCCGCAGACTAAGTGATGCCTCATCCAATGATTTATCCAGTTGTCCCAGCCCGGCAATCCCCGCGCGTATCCCTACCGGCACATTACGCATCACCATAGAGATAATAACGATGGCGGCAGTACCGGTCAGGTACACCGGGGCACTGTTAAAGGCCAGAATATAGGACACCCCCGCGACCGTACCCGGTACCGCGAAGCACAACATGGTGCTGAATTCGATGGTTTTTTTACCACGGAACTGTTGGCGCACCACGATATAGGCAATCAGCAGACCAAAGGCGGCGGTGATAGGGGCAGCAATACCCGCATAGAGCAGCGTATCGAGCAGAGAAGGCCATGCGCCGTCACTGAAACCTTGACCAAATAGCTGATTAAAGTTATTCAGCGTCAGGGTGTAATCGACCCCCCAGTTGACGGTGAAACTGCCGTAGAAAATGCTGCCATACAGTAAGACGTTAAAGGCAATCCACACATACAGCATGGCGGTGGTGCCCCACACCAGTGATACCGGTAATGGTTGGACATCGCCCCGAGAAGACTTACCAGAAATGGTGACGTAAGAGCGTTTACCTATCCACATATACTGAATGCAGAAGATAAACAGTGAAAACATCAGTAAGATAACCCCCAGCGTGGAGGCGGCTGGATAGTCAAGTTGTGCACCCGTGATATAGAAGTAGATTTGGGTAGCCAGCACGTCAAAGTTACCACCCAACACTAATGGGTTACTGAAATCAGCCAGTGATTGCACAATAACGATTAGGAATGAGTTGGCCAGCGCCGGTTTTAGCAAGGGTAAAAACACCTGCATAAAGGTCTGCCAACGGCTGGCCCGCAAGGTATAAGAGGCTTCCTCCAGCGACGGGTGGATAGTTTTGATTGCGCCATCGAGGATCATAAATGACATCGGCGTAAAGGCTAAAACTTGTGCCAGCCAGATGCCGGTGAAGCCATATAACCAGTTAGTATTGGTCAGTCCGAACCAAGTGACCATCAACTCTGTCACATAGCCGGAGCGGCCCATCATCAAGGTTACACCCAGCCCGACGACAAAGGGTGGGGTAACAATAGGCAGAATTGAGAAGATGCGCCCCAGCAAAGCGGAGCGTTTGGCAATACGCGTGGTATAGATAGCCAGCACCATACCGAAAAAGGTACAACCTATGCCAACCGCCACCGACAGCAGGAACGAATTCCAGATAACTTGCAGGATATGCGCTTGACCGAGGATTGCCATAAACTGCCACGGTGCAAAAGCGCCACTCTCATCGGTAAAGATCGGGATAAAAATGGCAATACTGGGGAACAGAATAAAAACGGTGATCAGGGCAATGATAGTCACCAGTGATCCGAGTACAAAACGGTCACCACCCAGCCATTCAAGGCGCGCCAGCGCCAGAGTAATGATTGCCCCCAGAGCGATAAACAGCCCGATAGTGGCAAATCCTAACCCGCGCCCGAGCCAGGCTGAGCTTACCACCACCAGCAGTGCGCAGAATAAGGCATAGCCTGCATCAAACAGATGGCGGTAGCGATGTTCGCGACCAACGGGTGACAATGGCCTGAAAAGCAGCAGTAACGGCAGGCCAAACCACAGCGTACTGATATTAAGGCCAGACCAACCATAAGAGGCCAGTAGCTCCGAACGACTGGCCTCAAGCAGGCCGTAATCCAGGCTAAACGTGGGCAATAGGGCAAAAGCAGCCACGGCGAAAGCCAGCCAATAGAAAATGGCATCCCGTGTCTGCGGGAGCCGCAGAGCATGTGCATGTGTCATGGTGTTCCCCAGA
The DNA here is from genome assembly GCF_048593885.1 of Yersinia sp. 1252 StPb PI. Classification (NCBI taxonomy): domain Bacteria; kingdom Pseudomonadati; phylum Pseudomonadota; class Gammaproteobacteria; order Enterobacterales; family Yersiniaceae; genus Yersinia; species Yersinia sp. 1252 StPb PI. The sequence goes on from NZ_JAZGQE010000156.1 coordinate 3,499, forward strand.
TACCCTTTGTCCCTGGCGTTACAGCAATGTTCGCTTACCTTGCGAACCGGCATGAATGCTATTCAAACCGGTCCCCGACCGATCTGTTATTCACTTGCTGTAACGCCAATGACTCGGTTATAGAAATAAATTATTTATATGAGTCGGAGTCCTTTGTGGGCTTTTATTGGCCCATCTTGACGTCGTTGACCCACTTGGTGATCAGCTTCTTACGCATTTCTGTGGCACCATAAGTGTCCATGTCGTAGTTAATCAGCTTCAGATCATCCAACTTGAGCGAGTTAGGTGAGGTTGCCGCCGCGGTATTGGTCAGAATCTGGTAGGACTGGCCCTTCTGCCATGCCAGTTCTTGTGCCTCTTTTGACAACACCCAATCAACAAATAACTTGGCATTATCCAGATTACGAGCACCCTTTAGGATACTGACTCCGCCGATTTCATAGCCGGAACCCTCACATGGCGAGATCAATTTCAACGGTGCGCCTTTCTCTTTTTCCAGTGAGTAGTCGTGCAGGAAGCCAATACCAATTGTGGTTTCGCCACGGGCAGCATTCCGGGCCGGGGCAATACCGGATTTGGTGTATTGCGACACGTTGGCATTCAGTTTTTTCAGGTAATCGAAGGCGGCATCTTCACCCCATAATTGTGAAAAAGTTGCCAACGCGGTGTAGGCGGTACCGGAGCTTTGCGGATCAGCAATTTGAATTTCACCTTTGTAAACTGGGTTGGTCAGGTCTTTCCAACATTTTGGCTCTGGCAGACCTTTTTCTTTCAAGCGGTCGGTATTCACGCCCATGCCTAAAATGCCGATGTAAACCGCTGAAGAGTAGTTACCTTTGCGTTTGGCCGGATCACGGAACTGCGGCATGATTTGCGCCAGATTAGGTGACTGGTAAGGATAGAGCAGGTCCATTTCACCCGCTTGAGATTGTGGATCCAGAGTACCGCCATACCAAACATCGGCCTGCGGGTTCTTTTTCTCAGCATCCACTTTGGCCAGCGTGCTGCCGGAACCATTACGAATAAAGCTGGTTTTTACATCGTATTTTGCCCCAAAGGCTTTGGCTTCTTCTTCACACATCGCATTGGTGGCACTGCAATAAATCACCAGACGGCCTTCGGCTTTGGCGACAGTAGTCAAGGCGCTCAGGGTGAGGCCGGCGGCAATCAGAACTGAGAGTGGTGCGAGTTTCATAACATTATCCTTTTATCCCTTTTTGTCGCCGATACGGGGTGACAGGTCGGGCTGATGTTGTAGGGGCGAGATCGTGCTGACTTCACGTAACGTACTGTTTTATTTTCTTTTTTAGGTACTACTCACCTGCGCTCCATTGCGGGCTAAAGATTATCTTTATCTTGTGGGGCGAATCTCTTTTGCGCGGGTTCCAACCCCGACAAATTCATACCGGTCATTAATAGCGGCATTAATAGCAACCCAACTCCGGCTGATGCCAGCGTCAGTAAGGCAAAAAAACCTTGCCAGCCATAATGTTGCAATACTTGCGCCAGTGGCCATCCCGCGAGTGCTGCACCGAGGTAGGCAAATAATCCGAGAAATCCCGTGACCGTACCGGCGGCGTCTTTATGGGTATATTCCGTTGCCGCCAATCCAATCAGCATTTGCGGCCCGAAAACAAAAAAACCGATACTGAAAAACGTCACTGACAGCAGCGGATAGTTATGTACCGGTGCCAACCACAGCGCGGTCATAGTCAGAAATAACCCCAGCGCGAATAACAAAATCATCGGTGCCCGCTGACCACGAAATAACAGATCTGATCCCCAGCCAGCAAACAGCGCGCCAAATAATCCACCTAACTCAAATAGCGATAACGTGGCATTGGCACTGAGCAAATTGACTCCATGGCTCTCCGCCAGCCAGATATTGCCCCAGTCGTTGAGAGCAATGCGGATCAAATAGACCAGCACATAAGAGACCCCCAGCAACCAGATGGTGCGATTACCTAAAATGGCATCACGTAAAATACGCCCCATCGGCATCGGCGGGCTTTGTTGCTCCTGCCATTGATCCTGTGGATCGCGCCGCCATTGGCCGATAGTCGGCAAACCTTGCTGTTGCGGCTTATCGCACAACTGCCAGCACAGCCAAATCCCTAATACGATGCCTATCGCACCCGGTACCAGTAGTGCGGCTTGCCAGCCATAGTGCGAGGCCAGAAAGGCAGACAGCAGAGGCACTGCTGCCCCCCCGATGCTGATAGAGGTATTCCAGCATCCCCACCAGCTACCGCGTTCACTGCGTGAATACCATGTGCTGAGCAATTTGGCGCATGGCGGCCAGCCCCATCCTTGAAAGAAGCCATTCAAGGTCCACACAATTAACAGTGCGGGTAGGGTGTGGCATAGGGTGAACACCACATTCAGCACCCCGGTCATCATCAGGCCGATACCCATAATCCAGCGGGCTTGAGTCCGGTCGCTGACGATACCGGAGACAAATTTAGAACCGCCGTAAGCCAGGTAAAACAGGGTGCCGAGTAAGCCGATATCCCCTTTGTCCAACCCCAGTTCCAGTTGCATCACTGGCATCGCGTAATTGACACTTTTACGCGTTAAATAAAAAGCGGCGTAACCCATCACCATGGCGGCCATCAGGCGCGGCCGCCAATAGCGATAACGCGCATTCACCTGTTCCGGCGTCAAAGGCTCGGGGGGTAAAGTCTTCGACGACGTGTGCGATGCAGGCATGGATTCCTCCAGTAAGTGAGTTGAGTGTAGGGAAGGTGAAAGTGAAAGAGATGAGACAAGGTTTTAGGCGGCTAGGAATAATGCTTATTTATGAAGACTTTTGATTCAATTTTGTGGGCAGGTTCACAGTGTCATTACTGCGGACGTGAGTGGGTAGATTGACCACCACCCGGGTACCTAACCGGCGTTGCAGTAACCAGTCTCCCCCCAGTGCGCGCACCCGTTCTTCAATGCCACGCAGGCCAAAACCACCTCCTGGCGGTTGCACCGGAATACCCATGCCATCATCGCGCACGTCCAGCGTGATGATATTGTTACCGATGCGCAGGCTGACATGAATATTGCGAGCCTTGGCATGCTTATTAATATTGTTCAATAACTCCTGCACCAGTCGATACAGGGTGAATATCACCGCATCTTCACCAGGGTCGGGTGGCAGCGCATAATCCAGTTGGAAGTTGATACCTTGCTCGGCAAAAGCAAATTCGTCAGCCAGATGGTGCAGTGCTTGATCCAGCGGCATTTCATCCAGAACTGGCGGACGTAACTGGCGTAACAGTTGGCGCGTGGTTTGATGAATACGTTGCGACAGGGTACTTATCTGATTTGCTGCAGATTGCGCTGCCGCAGAGGGGGCGCTGCGGTTGACTAACATCGCCTGGATTTGAATTGCGGTGATATTCTGGCCAATTTCATCATGCAATTCGCGTGCGATCTCTTTGCGCACATCCTCCTCGGTATGCACCAACCGTTCCATCAGCTTACGGCGGGTTTGCAGTTCTTGTTCTAACTGATTGCGGTAACGGTGCAGATGTTGGGTCAGTTGCTGTTGGCGGCTGATGGCGATACCTAATGTCATTCCCAGTAAGGCCTGGGTCGAGAGGAACAGTTCCAGTTCCGACAGGTCATGAAAAGCGCCACTGGCCTGACGGGTGACTGTTATCATCAGGCTGCCTAATACCGCAGCCAATACCCCCCCTTGCCAACCGAATTTGTAAGCCATAAACACATTGGGCAGAAAAACAAAAATCAGCAACAGGCGCTCCATATTCGGCGTAATAGCAACCTGTATACACACGCCAATGGCAAAAATAAGCGAGCACCAAATCAGTAGCGAGGTACGCAGCGGCGGATCGGGCATCTGTTGGGAAAACAGGTTACGGATGTGCTGCTGCTTTAAATATTCATAGATAAGATAGGTAAAGGGGACTAGCAAAATACCGCCGGTAAAGGTGGCAAGCAGGGTCTGCGTTAACGATAAAGGCAGCCAAAAACCCAGTACGAAGCCGTGCAGTAAGCTGTTGCCCGTCACCGCAGTGAGTAAAAGTAACAGCCGTTGCCAATAAAGGGTGTAGTGATGCCAGAAACGTTGACTCAGCCAGGCGGGCAATAAACTCAGCGCCGATGAAAGCACAATTAAGGCAGTAACTTGCAACTTTTCGCTATACAACCACCACAACATCCCAGATTCGGCCAGCAGCAGTACCGGCCAATAACGGCGGGGTAGCAGAATCATTAAGGCCAGCCGTAGCCCTTGCGGCAGCAGTAAAACGGCGTGTAAGCCGTCATTACTGAGATAAAAACTGATGGTCCACAGGGCGAGCCAACTCAGAGAGTAGAAGATGGTCAGAAACAGCGATAGCCCCACCGACCGTAGCTGTAACATACTTAATTACCTGCCAACAACTGATGCTGTAGGGCAAAATGCACCAGTTCGACAGTGGTTTCACAGTTGAGTTTGCCCAGAATATTGGCTCGATGAACGTGGACGGTTTTGTGGCTGAGTGACAATTGCTCGGCAATGGATTTAACACTGATTCCATTGATTAACAATTGGAAAACCTCTTTCTCGCGTGGCGTTAATATTGCCAGTTGTGGCGGATGTTGTGGTATATAACGCAGTGCTCGCAGTGCGTCAGCACACAGATAGAGGCCGCCGCCATTGACCGTCCGCAGCGCCTGAACCAATTCATCCGGGCCACAGCGTTTAGTCAGATAGCCGCTGGCACCCGCATCCATCGCACTTTGCACAAAGGCGGTGGTGTCATAAATACTCAGAATAATTGCGCGAAAATGAGGCATGGTTTGACGCAGACGTTTGAGCAGACTTAGCCCGCTTTCATCCGGCATCGAAATATCCATAACGGTAACATGCACATCGATATTCGGTAGTTCGGCCCACGCCTGCGCTGCCGAACCATATTCACCAATAATGCGAATATCTTTTTCCAGCGAGAGCAGTTGGGCAAACCCAGAGCGGACGACAATATGGTCATCTATCAATGCAACATTAATCATGATTTTTCTGTATTACGGAACCTAGCCTGCATGATGCTCATCAATCTTTGTTGTAGCAATAATTGTTATCAAAAATGTTAGAGGCTTAACAGATGCAGGAAAAATCTGATTATTAACTAGGCAATTATTATCTGAGAAATGAAGCGCTCCACGTGATTGACGGTGGAACGCCTTTGCTGTCGAGTGGGGAGCTGTGCCAACTACGCTGATTTTTTACTGCGATAAATCCGCTGTGGCCTACCCACCTTGCCATAAATAATTTCTGCCTGTAGGGCCTGATTAGTGGCACAGAACTCCAGATAACGGCGTGCCGTGGTACGGCTTAATCCCAGAACCTGGGCGACAGTTTCTGCGGTGTACTCCGCCATGTTATCACTGAATAGGGTTTGGATTTTGTCCAATGTCATCTGGTCTATGCCTAATGGTAGCGTCACTTTCTGTTCACCACGGGCATAGGTATTATACATTTCATCGATCTGGCGCTGATTAACCTTGGTACCATCTTGTAATACCTGATGGCGGTGGCTGTAACGGGCTAATGACTGCTCCAACCGCTCATAGGCTACCGGTTTAATCAGGTAATCAAAAACCCCATAACGGATTGCTTCAGATACCGTCTCACTATCGCTGGCCGCAGTGACGAAAATAATGCCACCAGAGAAACCCTGTAAGGTCATCTCACGCAGTAATTCCAGGCCACTACCATCGGGCAGATAGTTATCCAGCAAAATTAAATCAGGCTTGAAACGCATCACCATGCTGCGGGTTTGTTGCAAATTACCCGCGAGCCAAACTTCGTGGCAATAGCTGCTTTGTTTGATAAATTCTGCATGCATCTCTGCCAGCGGTGTTTCGTCTTCTACCACTAAAATATTAAGCCATTCCATGGGATCTCCTCATCTTTGAGATCAACGCGTCTTCGGAATAAAGACCGTAAATAAGGTGCCGCGCGGCGGATTTTCTTCTATCGTAATGGTGCCGCCACTTTGCTGAACATAGGTGGCTACCAGGTACAGGCCGATCCCGTGTTCGTCTGAATTTTTAGAGCTGATACCGCGTTCGAATAAGCTATCTTGCAGTTGCGGATCGATACCGCAACCGTGGTCGGCAACCTCCAAAATCAAGTTATCCCCTTCATCAGAGAGGTAAATTTCAACCTGTTTATCGCATTCCGGGTTCTTCAAGCTAGCCTCAAAAGCGTTATCCAGTAAATTCCCCATGATAGCAGCCAATTCGTTCTCCCCGATGGTGGGCGGCAGTATGCCCAACTGGCAACCGGGAATAAAGTTCAAGCTCAGCCCTAACTCTTTGGCCCGGTGGTATTTACCGAAGAGTAAAGCGGCAATTTGCCGGTTACTGAACGCGGTGCGTAACATATCAATCAGAGCCTGATGGGATGAAGACTCGGTTTTTACCATCTCAAGTGCCCGATCAAACTCTTTCATCTGCAACAACCCACTGATGGTTGACATCCAGTTCAAGTGTTCATGGCGCACCGTGCGTAGATTCTCGACATATTGCTTAATCTGGCTCAGTTGGACGCTAAGAGTATGAATATCATCCTGGCTACGAAAGCTCACCACCCAGCCTTGAAACACCCCCTCTTCAGACCAAATACCCGCCCGATTGGCGATAGTATTCAAGCCATTAAAGGTACATAGCTCATCCTGACGGTTATCACCGGTTTGATCGAGGAAGAAATGGTCAGGTGAGACCACTTCACTGACGTTGCAACCTATTAACTGTTGTGGTGTGGCGGAGATGTGCAGCATTTTACGCGCATTTTGATTGATTGCAGTGATCCTTCCCTCAGGATCAACCGCCAGCAGCCCTTCAAATACGGCACCAAACAAGGCTTCTTGTTGGCGTAATACCCGCGCTATCTCTTTCGGCTCCATTCCCATCATTTGGCGGCGGATGTGGTGTGCAAACAGCCATGACAGCAATAGCAATACAATCAGCACCATGATAAACGAGTGAGTGAGTGGCAGCAGATAAATGAGTCGCCAGTGGTCAATCTTGCTGATGAGGTAGCCCAGAGAAACGACCCCGATGATTTGTCCGTGTTCGTCGCGGATCGGGGTTTTAGCCCGCATCGCTTCCCCCATCGAGCCTTTACCGAAAATGATATAACTTTCACCTCGTTCCAGCGCACCGGGTTTCGTCCATTGCATCGGATAACCAATCATTTGCGGATTAGGGTGATACAGACGAATCGACTGAGTATCGCCAATCACCAGATAATCAAGATCTGAGGTATCACCTAACCGCCCCACAATTTGTGCTAACTGAGCTTTATCGCGGCGTTTTACTGCATCCACCACCGAATCCATCGCGGCGATAATCTTGGCCTGATTCATCGCGGTTTTACTGACCTGATCCAGTAAATATTGTTCAAAACTGTGGCTCAGAAAACGATCAAGTGTACCAACCAAAATGATCGAGACGGTTAATAGCAGCAAAAATATACGCAGTGGGAAGGCAATATTCTTCAAGCGACTCCATTTCAGACCGTGCCATTTTAATTTGCGTAATGGGGAAGAACCTGAAGAGGAACTGGGCATGCTACTCACCTTAATTAACATATGGACCATTAGCACAGGCATTAACATAAGTGAATTTAAGCAAT
>NZ_JAZGQE010000157.1:0-11102 GCF_048593885.1 Yersinia sp. 1252 StPb PI
GTTATAGCCGATAATATTATTAATATAAAAATATTATCGGCAAAGACCACTGACTGCAATAACATTGGTTTAATGTAAATTGCAGTACAGTGGTAACTTATTGCCATAACAATAAAAATAATCAAACATAACCCATCATCTGTAATAAACGCTGTGCCTGTTGTACGGCTTCCTGACGGTGAGCAACCCCCAGTTTTTGATATAAATTACGGATATGGGTTTTAATCGTAGTGGCCGCCACTTCCAGCTCACCGGCGATCTGTTCATTACTGTAGCCGGAGTAAATCAGCCCCAATACCTGCCATTCGCGCTGGGTTAGCGGGCTGGTACGGATCAGTTCTGGTACTTGCGGGTGAGTTAGCAGTTTATCGACAAATATCTCATCAAAATGGGCGAATTTATGCCGATGGTGCTGGTTAATATCCTTCAGTATTCGCTGAGCACGATGCTGTTCCAATTCCGGTAACGCGTTAAGTTGAATCAGTTGGCGCAACTGTTGTGCCATAGCTTCACCTTCAATCACGAAATGGCTGATAAAACCGGTGCGGTTAGCCAATGACAGTGATTCAATCAGCGCTTTCTGGGCCTCACTTTTACGTTCGGTTTGCCAGTAAAGGATATTACTTAACAACAGATTACGGTTAAGGTCACTGGTTAAACGAAGGCGGCGGGCATTTTCGTTCAGTTCGTCCAATACTACTTCGGCTTCATTAAAGCGCCCTAGCATGATCTGTATCCGCGCGATATTACGCCACTGCCCCTGTAAAAAGTGATTATCCGCCATCCCCGGTTTTTCTGCCTGGCGCAGCCAACTTGCGGCGGCGACTTTATCCCCGGTCATCTGCCAGTGAATAACCCGTGGCTTATCGGCATTGGTTATCCAGTCGAGATGATATTGGCTGCCGTGTTGCAGGGCCTCACAACGCTGAATATACATATTGGCGTTATCCAGGTCGCCACGCGCCAGTGAGCATTTTGCCAGCATCGCCAAACACTGCAATTGCTGTTGGGGTTGGTAATTGACCAGAATCTCAATACCTTTGCGTGCCGCTTCTTCCGCTTCATCCAACCGTGACCACGACCATAAAATTTGGGAGCGAATACGCAGCAGGAATTCATGCAACGGCAACTGCTCAAGATGTTGTTCATGAATTAAATCAAAGGCTTTATCTTGCGTTTCATAAGCGGCTTGCAAGAAACCTTGTGCAATCAGGATTTCACTCTGTTGTAGCAATGCCCATAAGGCATAGTGATAGGCTTCGTGGCGACGTGCCATTTGCTCGGTTTGCTGCATCATGGGCAGCGCACGGCTTAGCTCCCCTTTACAATGATGAACCTCACCAGTTACGGAGGTTGCCACAATACGGCTATAAAAGTTCGCCATCGGCAGATATTTCAGCGCATCAGTTGCCAGTTTTTCGGCTTCATCTGGCTTACCGTCATTGATAGCTACCTGAGCACGCAGGGCATCAAATTCAGCGCGTAAAATCTCATCAACAGGGATTTTGCGCTCTTGCATTGCCGATTCAGCGCGCTCGAGCAAGGTATTCACCTCACCATAACGGTGTTGGCTTTGCGCCAGCCAGGCTTGTAGCAGTGCCAGTTCTGGATTCTGCACCAATAAAGAGTAAGGCAGGGCGACCAGACATTGTTCCAGCAGCGCCAACTCACTGTGGTTAAACAGCGTCCAGGCATGTTGCAGCAAGATATCACGTAACATGCCAACATCACCTGCGGCCAATGCATGGTGGATTGCTTCAGCCGGGTAGCCCAGCGCCATCCAGCCTTCAGCGGCTGCGTGATGCAATTCCGGTAACTCCAACGCCAATTCCCACTGGCAGCGCTGGCGCAAGAAGGTGGCAAATAGCGGGTGGAAGCAGAACCATTCACCACTGTCATCCATACGATGAATAAATAACCCCTGGCGCTCCAACTCTTCCAGCCGTTGCTGACCGTTATCTTCCCCAGTCAGGCGCACAATCAGGGCATCATTCATGGAACGTAATACTGAGCAACGCAGCAGAAAAACGCGGGAATTGCTATCCACCTGATCTAATACTTCATCCACCAGATAGTCTGATAAATGGCTGGCATTTAACCCTGCCAGGCGTTTTGCCGATTTTTGCGCGGATGAGTTTGGCTGACGCGATGACAGTGCTATCAGTTGCAGCGCGGTGGCCCAGCCTTCAACTTCATCACACAAGCGGCTGCTATCACCTTGTTCCAGTGGCACTGACAGGCGGCAATCAAAAAATTGCTGTGCTTCCTGATGATTAAATGCCAGTTGCTGCATGCCTAATTCCAGCAACTGATCGCGCACCCGCAGGTTAGCAATTCCCAGCGGTGGCAAGGTGCGGGATAGCAGGATCAGCGTCATATTTTCCGGCTGGTGACGCAGAAAGAAGCGCACCGCTTCATGAACAGCGTCATTGGTAATCAGATGATAGTCATCGATGACCAGATAAAGCGGGCCATCCCAATCGGACAACTCGATAAATAATTGAGCAAACAGCGCTGAAAGGCTGGCGTATTGATGCTTTTGGCTAAGAGCTTCACTTTTACTGCAATGGCCGCCAGTCGCCAACTGTACCGCAGCAATCAGATAAGAGGCGAAACGCTCTGGTTGATTGTCACTTTCATCCAGTGAATACCACCCGAGATTGGATTGGTCGGCAGCCCATTGGGCGATCAACGTGGTCTTACCATAACCGGCTGGGCAATTGATCAAAGTCAGGCGATAGTTTGCTACACCTGATAACTTAACCAATAGACGGTCGCGTATCACGGTATTTTGCAGCCGTACCGGGCGGCTCAGTTTTGAGGGGATCAGCATGCTGTGTCCGGTTTAACCAATATCCGGTGAGAAGACGTCCTGGCGAGTGATATGTCCATTTGTAATGAAATGTTACAGGCATTCATAAGAGTAATTATTTTTAGCCTCGTAATTAATCAGCACTGCTAAGGTCTGATAACGGCCATGTTATTGCAATAGAGTTAATGTTTCATATGGCTGTAAGTTGCACCGGATCACAATTTTAGCTACGCCCTGCGACTCATCCCCAGCTAATCCCCCGGCAGGATGATGCCCTTGTCAGTTCTCATTGGCAGGATAAGGGTAAAATTACCCCACTCACAGGATAGAGACTCCCTATGTCACAGCCTACGCTTAAAAAGGACGATTTCCTGGCCGCACTGACCCGCCAGTGGCAGCGCTTTGGCCTAACCTCCGCTCAGCAAATGACTCAACACCAATGGTGGGAAGCTGTCAGCGCGGCGTTAGCCGAACAATTGGCGGCTCAGCCTGCACCAGGTAAAACCCAAAAAGTCCAACGGCATGTTAACTACATTTCAATGGAGTTTTTGATTGGTCGTTTAACGGCAAACAACCTGATTAATCTGGGTTGGTATGATCAAGTGGAGGCATTACTGGCCGAGCAGCAAATTAACCTGTGTGATTTGCTGGAGCAGGAGACTGACCCTGCATTGGGTAATGGCGGTCTTGGGCGTTTGGCGGCCTGTTTCCTTGATTCGATGGCAACCGTTGAGCAACCCGCCACCGGTTATGGTCTGAATTATCAATACGGTCTGTTCCGTCAATCTTTCAGTGAATGTAAACAACAGGAAGCCCCGGACAACTGGCAGCGCGAGAGTTATCCGTGGTTTCGCCATAATGCGGCGTTGGCGGTTGATGTCGGCTTTGCTGGCAAGTTAGAAAAACTCGCTGATGGCCGCCAGGTGTGGCGTCCGGCCTTCACCTTACGCGGTGAAGCTTGGGATTTACCGGTGCTGGGTTTTCGCAATGGTGTAACACAGCCGTTGCGCCTGTGGCAGGCGACTCATCAACATCCATTTGATTTAACTAATTTTAATGATGGGAAGTTCCTGCTGGCAGAACAAAATGGCGTTGAAGCAGAAAAACTGACCAAAGTATTGTATCCAAACGATAACCATCTGGCCGGCAAACGTCTGCGCCTGATGCAGCAATACTTCCAATGCGCCTGCTCGGTGGCGGATATTTTACGTAAGCATCATCTGGCTGGTCGTAAACTGGCTGAATTGCCTGACTATGAAGTTATTCAACTGAATGATACCCACCCGACTATCGCTATTCCTGAAATGCTGCGAGTACTGCTGGATGAGCATCAGCTAAGCTGGGATGCGGCGTGGGCGATCACCAGCAAAACCTTCGCCTATACCAACCACACGTTGATGCCTGAAGCACTTGAGTGTTGGGATGAAAAATTAGTGCGTAGTTTGTTGCCACGCCATTTTGTCATCATCAAGCAGATCAATGCGCAGTTTAAAAAGGTGGTGGATAAGCAATGGCCTGGGGATGAAGCGGTGTGGGCCAAGCTGGCGGTTCATCATAATAAGCAGGTGAGAATGGCCAATCTGTGTGTGGTCAGCGGCTTTGCCGTCAACGGCGTAGCGCAACTGCATTCTGATCTGGTTATCAAAGACTTATTCCCTGAATACTATCAATTATGGCCAAATAAATTCCATAATGTTACTAATGGTATTACGCCGCGCCGTTGGTTGAAGCAATGTAATCCGGCATTATCTGGCCTGATTGATGACACGCTGAAAGTGGAATGGGCGAATAATCTGGATGCATTAGCCGGGCTTGAGTCTTATGCCGAAGATAAGGCTTTTAGGGGCCGTTATCAGCAGATCAAATATGACAACAAAGTTAAGTTAGCTGAATACGTTAAGCGAACTATGGGGTTGGTGATTAATCCAGACGCCATCTTCGATGTGCAGATTAAGCGGTTGCATGAATATAAGCGTCAGCATTTGAATCTGTTACATATTCTGTCGCTCTACCGCCAGATCCGTGACAACCCGAATCTGGATATTGCGCCGCGTGTGTTCTTGTTTGGTGCCAAAGCTGCACCTGGTTATTATTTAGCTAAGAATATTATTTATGCGATCAATCAGGCCGCCGATAAGATCAACAATGATCCGATCGTCAAAGATCGCCTAAAAGTGGTCTTTATCCCCGATTATCGGGTTTCAGTCGCGGAATTGATGATTCCTGCGGCGGATGTATCGGAGCAGATTTCAACTGCCGGTAAAGAAGCCTCTGGCACTGGCAACATGAAACTGGCACTGAATGGTGCATTGACGGTGGGTACCCTTGATGGGGCTAACGTTGAAATTGCCGAGCAGGTGGGTGACGAGAATATCTTTATTTTCGGTAACACCGTGGAGCAGGTAAAAGCCATTTTGGCGAAAGGTTATAAGCCACAGAAGTATCTTAAAGCTGACGCGCACCTGAAAAGCATTCTGGATGAGCTGGCCAGTGGTGCGTTCAGCCAAGGTGATAAGCACGCATTTGACATGATGTTGCATAGCCTGTTGGAAGGGGGTGACCCTTATCTGGTATTGGCTGATTTTGCCTCATACTGTCAGGCACAGAAGCAAATTGATGCCCTGTACCGCGATAAGGATGAATGGACCCGCCGTACCATTCTTAACACTGCCCGGGTAGGGATGTTCAGTTCTGACCGTTCAATTCGTGATTACCAATCACGGATTTGGCAAGCCAAACGTTAAGGAGAAGACTGCATGGATCGTAAATCGCTCGATCAAGCAGCGACACTGGCAGGGATAGCCGCCAGCTACATTAATGCTCATGGTAAGCCGCAGGCTATTTTGCCGGAAACCAAGCAGCAGTTGTTGGCGGCCATGGGGCGCACCCAGGTGCCTCAGGACACCTCGACAGAAAATACACCACTACCGGTGGTGAAAGTATTTACTTTTGGTAGCCCAATGCAGTTACCAATGGCGGGTTCAGGCGATTATCACTGGCAATTGCAGACAGAAAAAGGTGAGTTGCACCAGGGGCGTATCAGTGCAAAAAAGACGCTGACATTGCCATCTTCTCTGCCGCAGGGTTATCACCGTTTGATTCTCGAACAAGGGTTACAGCAGTGGCAGTGTTCAATTATTGTGGCACCGAAACGTTGCTATGAGCCAGATGCGTTGCTGGCAGGGAAAAAGTTGTGGGGCGCTTGTGTACAGCTCTATACCCTGCGTTCCGAACGTAACTGGGGGATTGGTGATTTTGGTGATCTCAGCCAGATGTTGGAACAGGTGGGCGAGCGTGGTGGTGCCTTTATCGGTTTGAATCCGATTCATGCGCTGTATCCGGCTAATCCACAGAGTGCTAGCCCCTATAGCCCCTCTTCAAGACGCTGGCTGAATGTGGTTTATATCGACGTGAACCGCGTGGATGAGTTTCAGCACAGTGAAGCGGCGCAGCTCTGGTGGCATCAACCAGCAACACAACAGACGCTGGCTGAAATTCGGGCTAATGAGTGGGTTGATTATCCGCAGGTTATGCAACTGAAATTGATGGCGCTGCGTTTGGCCTTCCCGCTGTTTACTGCTCGTAAAGCAAAAGATGCGCGGATGCAGGCATTCCACCAGTTTGTGGAACAAGGCGGTCGTAGTCTGCATCAACAAGCAGCTTTTGATGCGCTACATGCTCATTTAAGTGCGCAAGACCCAATGATGTGGGGCTGGCCGGTGTGGCCAGAAAAATATCGTGATGGGCACAGCAGTGCTGTAGCTGATTTTTGCCGCGAATACGCGAGTGATGTGACCTTCTATCTATGGTTACAGTGGTTGGCCGCCACTCAGTTTGATAACTGTTTTCGCAACAGCCAGACACGAAAAATGCCGATTGGCTTGTACCGTGATTTAGCTGTTGGTGTGGCTGAAGGTGGCGCTGAAACCTGGTGTGACCGCGAGTTATATTGTCTGAAAGCCTCGGTAGGGGCTCCGCCTGATATTTTAGGGCCGCTGGGCCAGAACTGGGGGTTGCCACCAATGGACCCGCACGTCATGGTTGCGCGTGCCTACCAGCCTTTTATCGATTTGCTGCGCGCTAATATGACCAGTTGTGGCGCTCTGCGTATTGATCATGTGATGGCCTTATTGCGTCTGTGGTGGATTCCCTACGGGCAGACTGCCGCCCAGGGGGCTTATGTTAAATATCCGGTCGATGATCTATTGGCGATATTGGCGCTGGAAAGTCAGCGTCATCACTGCATGGTGATTGGCGAGGATTTAGGCACGGTACCGGTAGAAATTGTGGCTAAGCTGCGTGACAGCGGGGTGTATTCCTACAAGGTGCTCTATTTTGAGCATGACAGTGAGAATACCTTCCGTGCGCCACAATCTTATCCGGCACAGGCGATGGCCACCATTACGACCCATGATTTGCCGACCTTACGGGGCTATTGGCAAAGTGACGATCTGACGTTGGGGAATAAGCTGGGGTTATATCCAGACCAACAGATATTGAAGCAGCTTTATCTTGATCGGGAACGGGCCAAGCAAGGATTATTGGAAGGGTTACATCACTATGACTGTGTGCCAAAGAAGGTAGGCCATAAAGCGTCACTCCTCTCGATGAGCCCGGTCCTTAACCGAGGATTACAGCGTTATGTTGCCGACAGCGCCAGCGCATTACTGGGTTTGCAACCGGAAGATTGGTTGGATATGGCGACACCGGTAAATATTCCCGGAACCAGTGAGGAATATCCGAACTGGCGGCGTAAATTGACCTCGAGCTTGGAAGAGATGTTTGCTGACAGCCAGGTTAATCGTTTATTGAAGGATTTGGATAAGCGGCGCAAGAATGTGTCGGCGGGATGATAAGGGGAGGGAATCTCTCAGTAGGCTGCCAATAAAGTGCTCGTGGCGCAGAGAACAGGCAGATCGTAAAGACGCCGTCAATACGTCGATGTAGGCTCATGCCGCGCCATCCCTGGCGCGGACGCTTTACTCTTCTGCCTATCCTCACCGCTCCAGATTGAGTCATCTGGTTTTGTCAGCATTAAGAACAATATTATTCATTGGTGTTACAGCAAGGCAGCAAGCTAACACCGCTGTAGCACCAAGGGCGCAGGATAATGAGTAATAGCAATGCTCAATTATTAGCCAAAGTTATTAGCCAAAGTCATTGGTGTTACAGCAAGGCAGCAAGCGAAAACCGCTGTAGCACCAAGGGCGCAGGACAATGAGTAATAGCAATACTCAATTATTAGCCAAAGTTATTAGCCAAAGTCATTGGTGTTACAGCAAGGCAGCAAGCGAACAAATCCCGATGAGCTGACATTAGTCAGTGATTCGGGTGAGAGAGCGAAGCTAACACCGCTGTAGCACCAAGGGCGCAGGACAATGAGTAATAGCAATACTCAATTATTAGCTAAAGTTATTAGCCAAAGTCATTGGTGTTACAGCAAGGCAGCAAGCGAACAAATCCCGATGAGCTGACATCAGTCAGTGATTCGGGTGAGAGAGCGAAGCTAACACCGCTGTAGCACCAAGGGCGCAGGATAATTAGTAATAGGAATGCTCGCCGCGCTGATGCTCGGTCAAATCCCTCACGCCTTTCAATTCTGGGAATTTCTGCAACAGCTCTTTTTCGATGCCTTCTTTCAGTGTGACATCAACCATAGAACACCCGTTACAGCCACCGCCGAATTGCAGGATAGCCAATGCATCTGGTGTGATTTCCATCAATGTTACACGGCCACCATGCCCGGCCAGTTGCGGGTTAATCTGCGATTGCAGAACATATTCAACCCGCTCCATCAATGGTGCAGTATCATCAACTTTACGCATTTTGGCATTAGGCGCTTTCAGGGTAAGTTGAGAGCCTAGTTGGTCAGTGACGAAGTCGATTTCAGCGTCGTCCAAATAAGGCTTACTCATTTCATCAACATAGGCAGATAACTGCTCAAATTTCAGTACAGTATCTGTTGCTTCGACCGCATCCGGTGGGCAGTAAGACACGCCGCATTCAGCGGTGGGTGTTCCGGGGTTGATAACAAATACCCGGATTTGGGTGCCTTCTTCTTGATTTGCCAACAGTTTGGCAAAATGAGATTGTGCTGCGTCTGTTATTGTGATCATGGCATCTGCTCAATAGTTGACTATTCTTGTCGGTTATAATACGCCCATTGCTGGGGTGACTACAAGGTTCGGCAGATACACCACACCTGTAATGAGGCAATCCCCTCGGACCAGAGTAGATCGGCAATCTCATTCAGTGTACTGCCCGTTGTTACGACATCATCCAGCAGAGCAATATGTTGGCCGCGAAGAGACTGTGTACAACGAAATATCCCCCGCATATTTTTACGTCGCGCGGTAGCGTTCAATCGCTGCTGCGGTGGTGTAGCCCGTACTCGCTGTAACGTCATATTACTGTAGTGGCAGCCAAGCCAGTGTGCTAATGGCCGTGCTAACAGGTCTGTTTGGTTATAGCCGCGCCGCCAACAGCGCCTGCGGTGTAAAGGCACACTAATGATTCTTTCTGGCCTGATAACCTTACCCTGACGGTAGGCATCAAGCCAGCGTAACAATAATAAACGGGCCAGTACCGGAGCCAACGGTGTGACGCCGTTAAATTTGAACTTTTTTATCAGCCCGTTCAAGGGCGGAATATAATCACTGACAAAGGTCATACTCGCCCAGCGGGGTGGTGCGTTAAGGCAGCGGCCACAAGGTGACGCCGGGTTAGTGCAGGGCAAACCGCAGCAAGGGCAACAGGGCGGTAATTTAGGTAAATGCTGGTTGCAATAACAACAAATGCCATGCCTGGGATGATATAACCGCTGCCGGCATAGCCAACACTGGCTGACGATTGTTAGCATGTTTATCTTCCTTGATAAGTGATGTATGACGCGGCTAAGGCAACAGGATATTAACGTATGAAACAACTGTATTGGAACACCTGCGGTGAAGGTGATTGCGATCTTGTGCTGCTGCACGGATGGGGGCTGAACGCCGAAGTCTGGCATTGCATAATTGATAGACTCGCGCCGCATTTTCGTCTGCATTTGGTGGACCTCCCCGGTTATGGGCGCAGCAAAGATTTTGGTGCGATGCCACTGTCTGATATGGCGGCAATTGTCTTACAACAAGCACCACCGCGCGCCTTGTGGCTCGGTTGGTCGATGGGCGGGCTGGTGGCCAGTCAGATAGCCTTGACTCAGCCAGAGCGCGTGCGTGGGCTAATAACTGTCTCCTCCTCGCCATGTTTTACTGCGCATGATGAATGGCCGGGGATTCGGCCGGAAGTCTTGGCCGGTTTCCAGCAACAGTTAAGTGAGGATTTTCAGCGTACCGTTGAGCGTTTTCTGGCATTGCAAACTTTGGGGACGGAAAGTGCACGACAGGATGCCCGTTTATTGAAAGCGGTGGTGCTACAACACCAGATGCCAGAGGTGGAGGTGTTAATCGGCGGGCTAGACATTCTGCGTACTGCCGATTTACGACCCACACTGGCCAAATGCACTCTACCTTTGTTGCGCATTTATGGTTATCTGGATGGGCTGGTGCCGCGCAAAGTGGCTTCGTTATTAGATAGTGCCTGGCCGCAGAGTCAATCGGTGGTGATGAAGGGAGCAGCTCATGCCCCTTTTGTTTCTCATCCTGATGATTTTTCAAAATTACTTATCGATTTTTCAGCACATGTTGACGCTAAAATCACACTGGAATAGCTAACTGCCACAGATTTAAGGCCTTAGCACATAGAGATGAATGGAATTTAATGTGTAATTTAATGGCTAAATATTAAATCTGCTTAATAATTAAGAAGGTTCAAATTGGCGCATCCCCGCGCACTGGCATGGGGAGAGCCTTTTCTTTAGAGGTGTGGGCGGCCACTGCGCGTGGCGTCACATCAGCCAACTGTCTTTAATTAAATCAATTCATCTCTGTTTCTCTTACTGTTTTTATACGCATTAATCCTTCATTTGCGAGGTATTCGGTATGAATTTATTGAAAAATCTGGCTGTAGCTCTGGTCGTTACGGGGGTTTCTTTTGGCGCGATGGCGGCGAAAGAAATTACTAAAGAAGAAGCGAAGAATTACGAGAAGATTGGCACCATTACCACGTCGGGTCAGGCAACATCGCCGATGGATGTGAAAGAAGAGCTGTCGAAAATGGCGGATGAGAAAGGCGGTAAGTATTATGTGATCATCGCCGAGCGTGAAAAGAAGAAATTTGACGCTGATGCCGATGTTTATAAGTAATAAAAAGGCAGAGATGCCCATCGGGCATCTCTTTTTGTGACTTAATG
>NZ_JAZGQE010000158.1:0-10841 GCF_048593885.1 Yersinia sp. 1252 StPb PI
CTTTTAGCTAAAATGTTAAAATATTAATCATAAAGATAATGGAACGTTAGGGCCGTGAAATTACCCATACAAAAAATAGTGCTGAAAATGAAACATTTGGTAGCAAATAACGCGAATGATTTTCACTATCATTGTTAATTTCTTTCTATACAATTGCTCTGTTTTGCGGTTGCCTGACAATCTCGTTTTCTTCTTTGAGCTTTTAAAAGGATCTCAGTTTATGAAGTTACGTTTCCCCTCTTTCGGCCCTGTCGCCCTACTGGCTTCCTCAATGATGCTGGCGTTCTCCGTCAATGCCGCATCAAATGATGAAGGTATCGTGATTTATAATGCTCAACACGAAAATCTGGTGAAATCCTGGGTTGACGGTTTTACCAAAGATACCGGCATCAAAGTGACTCTGCGTAATGGCGGCGACAGCGAGTTAGGTAATCAACTGGTTCAGGAAGGCAACTCATCCCCCGCCGACGTTTTCCTGACTGAAAACTCGCCGGCAATGGTGCTGGTCGATAACGCCAAATTGTTCGCACCACTGGATGCAGCCACACAGGCACAGGTTGCGAAAGAGTATCGCCCTGAACATGGTCGCTGGACCGGTATTGCGGCTCGTAGCACCGTGTTTGTCTATAACCCGGAAAAAATCAGCGAAGCCGAATTACCTAAATCCATTATGGATTTGGCAAAACCTGAATGGAAAGGCCGTTGGGCTGCCTCACCATCGGGTGCCGACTTCCAGGCCATTGTCAGTGCCATGCTGGAGTTGAAAGGCGAAAAAGCGACGTTGGAATGGCTAAAAGCCATGAAAACCAACTTCACTGCCTACAAAGGTAATAGCACCGTGATGAAAGCGGTGAATGCGGGCCAAATCGATGGCGGAGTTATCTATCACTATTACCGTTTTGTCGATCAGGCCAAAACAGGTGAGAACAGCGGTAAAACCAAACTGCATTATTTCAAACATCAAGACCCTGGCGCATTTGTGAGTATCTCCGGCGGCGGTGTTCTGGCATCCAGTAAGCACCAGAAACAAGCGCAGGAATTCGTCAAATGGATCACCAGCAAATCAGGCCAGGATATCTTGCGTACCAACACCGCATTTGAGTATGCCGTTGGTGTCGATGCCGCTTCAAACCCTAAATTGGTGCCACTGAAAGACCTGCAAGCACCGAACGTTGAGCCGTCTAAACTCAACAGTAAAAAAGTGGTTGAGTTAATGACTGAAGCCGGTCTGCTGTAATAAGGACAACCGACTGATAGAATGCATTTTTAGCCCGTCACATCACTATGGCGACGGGCATTTAACAAGCCGAGCGCCTTGACTATTATGGCTAATATAAGCACCGATATTGTATCGGTTCCACTGCATAAGGCAGCCCAACGGCAGTATAACCATCGCCCGGGGTTTGGGATTGTGGCTATTGCGGTTCTGCTGTCACTGCTATCCCTGCTGCCATTAGGGTTTGTTATTGGTATCGCTATTGATACCGGTTGGCCAACAGTCAAAGCCCTGGTTTTTCGCCCCCGCGTGGGCGAATTACTGATTAACACCGCGCTCCTGGTGCTCTTTACCTTACCGCTTTGCGCCATTATTGGCGTTGCACTGGCATGGCTGACCGAGCGTACGGCCCTGCCCGGCAGGCGGATTTGGTCACTATTGGCTATTGCACCGCTAGCCGTACCGGCTTTTGTACAAAGTTATGCATGGATTAGTCTGGTGCCATCAATGCATGGCCTTGCCGCTGGCGTGTTTATCTCAGTAATTGCCTATTTCCCCTTTATTTATCTGCCCGCATCCGCTGTATTACGCCGCCTTGATCCCGGCCTTGAAGACGCAGCATCATCATTGGGTAGTCCCCCAACAGTGGTCTTCTTTCGCGTGGTTCTGCCGCAACTAAAATTAGCCGTATGGGGCGGCTCGATACTGATCGCGCTGCATCTATTAGCGGAATATGGCTTGTATGCCATGATCCGTTTCGATACTTTTACTACCGCTATTTTTGACCAATTTCAATCCACGTTTAACGGTCCGGCGGCCAATATGTTGGCAGGGGTTCTGGCGTTATGTTGCCTGGGGCTATTATTAATCGAAGCCACCAGCCGTGGCTACAACCGCTATGCCCGGGTCGGCTCCGGTAGCGCCAGGCGCCAAACTGCATATTCAATGGGTACAACCATCACACTACTGTGTCTGTTATTGCCATTGCTACTCACTGCACTCTCGCTGGGCGTGCCCTTTATCACGCTGGCCCGCTGGCTCTATATTGGTGGAATTGATGTGTGGCTGAATCCTGAACTGCTACCAGCCTTGAAGCAAACACTGGCATTAGCACTGAGCGGTGCGGTTATTATCACATTGTGTGCCGTCCCCATGGCATGGCTATCGGTGCGCTATCCGGGGCGCTTGCACCGTGTGATGGAAGGCTGTAATTATGTCACCAGCTCGCTGCCCGGTATCGTGGTCGCGCTGGCGCTGGTGACCATCACTATCCGTGTTGCTCGCCCGCTGTATCAAACAGAATTCACTATTTTGCTGGCTTATTTATTGATGTTTACCCCACGCGCTTTAATCAGTTTACGGGCCGGCATTGCGACCGCCCCGGTCGAATTGGAAAACGTGGCCCGCAGCTTGGGCAAAACACCCACTCAAGCCGTATGGAGCACCACCATGCGCCTTGCTGCACCTGGCGCCGCTGCCGGGGCGGCACTGGTGTTCCTCGCTATCTCCAATGAGCTGACCGCCACACTATTACTGGCCCCGAACGGCACCCGAACACTGGCGACTGGCTTTTGGGCGTTGACCAGTGAAATTGATTATGTCGCGGCATCACCCTATGCACTGCTGATGGTGGCACTATCTCTGCCGTTAACCTGGCTTCTTTATTCTCAATCGCAACGTACGGCAGGATTATGAGCACGCTTGAACTTCAGCAAATCGGTAAGTCTTTCCAGTCTGTTACCGTATTAGACCGAATTGACTTGCAGGTTTCCGCCGGCAGTCGCACCGCAATTGTTGGGCCATCCGGCTCAGGCAAAACCACGTTGTTGCGGATTATTGCCGGGTTCGAAACCCCCGATCACGGTAAAGTTATTCTGCAAGGTCATCCGGTATTCGACAATTCAACCCACGTGCCAGCGCACAAAAGAGGGATTGGTTTTGTACCGCAAGATGGTGCGCTGTTCCCCCACTTTACCGTCGCGGGCAATATTGGTTATGGACTAAAAGGGAGCAAGCAGGACAAAGCCCGCCGAATTGATGAACTGATGGAGATGGTCGCACTGGATCGGCGGTTATCACAACTTTGGCCCCATGAGATTTCGGGTGGGCAACAGCAGCGGGTCGCTCTCGCCAGAGCGTTAGCACAGCGGCCGGTACTGATGCTGTTGGATGAACCTTTTTCAGCTCTGGATACCGCCTTACGCGCCTCAACGCGCAAAGCGGTGGCTGAACTGTTGGCACAGGCAAATATTGCCTCCATTTTAGTGACGCATGATCAAACCGAAGCATTATCATTTGCCTCGCAAGTCGCGGTAATGCGGGCGGGTAAACTGGCGCATGTTGGCCCGCCGCAAGAACTCTATTTGCGACCGATTGATGAACCGACAGCGACTTTCCTTGGCGAAACATTGATTCTTTCCGCCAATATTGATACCGGATGGGCTGATTGCGCACTGGGCAGCGTCAGGGTTGATGATGAGCAACATCATGGATTGAGCCGGATTATGTTACGGCCAGAACAGATTACTATCACCCCTTTGCCCGCAGATCATCACTACACCACTCATTGTCTGGCCAGGGTTATCAATATTGATTTTGCGGGTTTTATCTCAACACTCACCCTATATCTGGTTGAAAGTAATGAAACGGTAGAGGTTAAAACCATCAGCCGCGAAGGTATAAGTATCGGTTTAATGGTTGACCTGACAATTATTGGCCAAGCGCATATTTTTGCTAACTGAGTAACCTCACTGGGCATTGCAACCTTGGTTTTTGGCTCGCATTGCTCAGTATGGCCTTTATCCGGCTAAGGGGCTTTATGCTGCTGGCGTAATCTTCGATACTCCAGCAACGTCAACACAATAACCACCACATCCAGCGCAGTTATTACGATCAATAACACCGAGTGAGTGAAGGTATAACGATAGAGTTGATAGATAATGAATAAGCTGAATATGACTATTGCCGCCGGATAATAACCCAGTCTTTTGCGCCATAATCCAATAATGATCCACAACTTAACCACGCCGTGGATGAGCAGATAAAATGCGGCAAAATGCAGACTGCTGATAGAGAGGTTTTGTGCCGCATGCAGTAAATAATGGGCTACTACATCGCCACGGTCTTCAATAAATTCAACTTGCGTGATGCGATGCAGAATATTTAGCAAAAACTGCGGCGTCACAAAATAGGTTAAAATACCGCTGATAATCTCCATCACGGCTAAGATTGCTTTCAGTAATAAGCTCAGTTCAAAAACTGCGTGAAGATTCCTTTCACCTAAGATGTTGTTACCATCGAATCTGTTTTTCATATTCAACATCACGCTGATTCTCTACAATATAATACTCGATGGAGAATAGCGTAACAGTTTACGTGGTGCCAGTTAAAGCACCACGTCATAACCGTATTATCTGCAATACAGGTGCCTTAGAATGTAATAACTGTTTTTAATCCGGTGACCCATGCATCTTGCGTTTGGCTTACCCCTGCTGGTGAGTGCCAATATTGTAGATCAGGTTGTAATTCCAGCCATGAAGTGACACGGAAACGATAATACAGCTCGGCAGTAACCGAATGCCCAGGTATTGGAGAGTAACGTGGATTATTATAATCAGAAACATTATTGATTTGATTCAGATAGCGTTGATTATCTTTATAATAATCACTCAGTTTAACCATTGATACGCCGAATCCCAACCAATCTTGTGGGCGGCTATCAAATAAGCCGCGATAACGGATGCCCGCAGAGGTAGCGTAATGCATGTAATTGGTCCGTTGATCCGCCAACGACATGCTGTAAAACACACTTAAACCACGGTTGGCGTCATCCTGATGTTTTGTTACCTGCTGATTGAATCCACTGTAAAAGAACCAAGTATTATTATGGTAACGATAGCCATCTGGGTCAGTCGCTCCGGGAGCACCAGAGACCCCGTTATAAAGATCCCGTTGTTCAGCATTGGTATAAAGAACACCAAGGTTATAAATACCGGGTAAATCCTGGAACGCATTAGTTTTTAATTCCAATTCCAGCGGCAGTAATATGCCTTTGCTGCCCTTGGTTGACCAACTCCACGCCCTACCACGGCTCGGTGCATCAGGGTTTTGCTCCATCACCCCGGTTTTTAATGTTAAGCCATCGGTAAGCTTATATTGCAGCGTGGTTCCCCAATAATGAACGTTCCAGTTAAACCAGGTCAGCGAGTTTGCTGATTTACCGCCACATAATCCAAGAGTTTGAAAATCGCAGGGAATAATTTGGTCAAAATCCTGTACTTTATTCATCAAACCAATTCGCCAGTGCAGTTTCTGACTCGCAAAACTGCGCGCAAAGGTTAACCAGCCCAAGCGAGTAATCGACTGACCACCAAAACTTTCCTGCGACAAATCGGTTATATTCGCCCGAGGATCTTGTAACCGATCCCGCGTGAGGTTGTTATCATGATTGCGGTTAACAATATTCCCTTCGATTACTGCATCGGGAATCCCCGTATATAACTCAAGATCCTGCTGAAAAGTCAGTGAAAACTGATCAATATAAGACGCTTGTTTATCATGATTATAGCCACCACCCGCGTTATATGATAATTGACTCAAGTAACCGAGTGAATAATTAAAACCGTGCTCCGATAAAATAGGGCGAATACCTAACATATCGCCTAGCAGCCCTGTTTGCTGTGGCTCAAAACCTAATGCGATCCCCTGCCACTCCGGCGTTGATTGTTCCACATATTCACCGCTGCCCGTTAAACCTTCACTTAATGCCGATGATGAAAATAAAATAGTAGAGATCAGTAAATAAAATGCAGCAGAATTTATCTGACGAGTCAGATATAAAGTTGGTTTCATTATTTTCCCTTTTTAGAATAACCCGCACATCTAATAATAAATACTCAGTACTTCCCCAAAAATAAGTCGTGTTGCAGTGAGGCAAAACAGTTGAGAGCTGCTTATATCACTGCAACATACAAACGTCGCTATTAGCGTTTCAATGCCTCGCCATTACTCTGAATCACATCGCGATACCAATAGAAGCTCTTCTTACGACGGCGTTCCAATGTGCCATTACCACTGTCATCGCGATCGACATAAATAAAACCATAACGTTTGGATAATTCAGCTTTTGAGGCGCTAACCAAATCAATCGGCCCCCAACTGGTATATCCCATCACCTCAACGCCATCTTCGATAGCCTCACCGACCTGGACCAGATGGTCATTGAGATATTCAATGCGATAGTCATCTTCAATATGACCATTAACATCCGGCTTATCTTTCGCTCCCAGCCCATTCTCAACAATAAACAGGGGTTTTTGATAACGATCCCATAATTCATTGAGCAGGATACGCAGCCCGTCAGGATCGATCTGCCACCCCCATTCCGAGCTGGCCAAATGCGGGTTCTGCACCATGCTAAGAATATTACCTCGGGCTTTACGGTTTAACTCTTCATCGGCGGTCACGCAGCCGCTCATGTAATAACTGAAGGAGATAAAATCGACAGTCTGTTTTAATGCCAGTTTATCTTCAGCAGTGATTTCAACACTAATGCCGTGCTGTTTAAAATAACGAGCCATATAAGAGGGGTAATAACCGCGAACCTGCACATCGCCAAAGAATAGCCATTCACGATTCTGCTGTAATGTTTCCAATACATCGGCAGGCTTGCAAGTTAGTGGATACATCAGCCCACCCAACAGCATATTCCCGATTCGGCCATCAGGGATAATTTCATGCAATGCAGCAACCGCTTTGGCACTGGCAACCAACTGGTGATGGATAGCCTGATACACGGCACTCTTACTGCTTGCTTGCTCTAATCCTACTCCGGTGAATGGCGCATGCAGCGACATATTGATCTCATTAAATGTCAGCCACAATTTAACCTTATGCTGATAACGCTGAAACACGGTGCGGGCATAATGTTCAAAGAAACCAATTGTTTTACGATTACCCCAACCACCATAATTCTTAACCAGCCCGTAAGGCATCTCATAGTGGGATAATGTCACCAATGGCGTAATGTTATATTTCGCCATTTCATCAAATACACGATCATAGAATGCCAGGCCTGCCTCATTAGGCTGCTGCTCATCGCCCTGTGGGAAAATACGTGTCCAGGCAATGGATATCCGCAAACATTTAAACCCCATCTCAGCAAATAGCGCGATATCCTCTGGGTAGCGATGATAAAAATCGATAGCGACATCTTTGACATAACTGTCACCACTCACCCTGGGAATGATATCGCCAAAAATTCCATGGGGTTGTAAATCAGAGGTAGATAGCCCTTTCCCCTCAGTAAGATAAGCCCCTTCTACCTGATTAGCGGCAATCGCACCGCCCCAAAGGAAATTATCTGGAAATGCATGTTTCATCGGTTTTCTCCTAAATCAGTATTAACGAATTACGGTTAATAACGGGGCTTGCTCAGTAATAGAGGCGCCTTTAGCACACAGGACATCCTGATAATTTTCACTGTTGCTGATAATTATCGGCGTCGTCAGGTCATAACCTGCTCCGGTAATCGCCGCACAATCAAACTCCAGCAGTAAATCACCTGCGTTGACCCGGTCACCGGCTTTAACATGAGCGGTAAAATATTTGCCATCGAGTTTGACGGTATCAATACCAACGTGGATAAGGACCTCAGCACCAGAATCAGATTCAATGCCAATCGCATGGTGGGTTTTAAACAGTGATGCTACAACGCCATTAACCGGTGACACGACCCGCCCTTGTTGTGGAATAATCGCAATTCCCGCCCCCAATAAACCACTGGCGAAAATACTGTCACTGACATCCGCTAGCGCTAACAATTCGCCACTGATCGGGCTGAATATCACTTCGCCGATACCACTGTAGTTATCAGTGATGGATGAGGTGTGAGACAAATCCTCTGTTTCTGCGCTAGCAACAGGCGCTGGCAGGCCAAAAAAGAAGGTGCTGATGGCAGCAAAGATCAACGCAATCAGGGTGCCAATAATGGCGCCCCATACGCTGGCATCGACACCTGTAGCGGGAATTATTTGGGCAAAAGAGAAGATACTGGCAAGGCCGAATGAATAAACATGGGTCTGGCAGAAACCGACGATGACACCCCCTATCGCCCCGCCCACGCAGCCAAAAACAAACGGTTTTTTCGACGGTAACGTCACCCCATAAACAGCGGGTTCAGTAATACCGAATATCCCCGCAGTAAATGCCGAACCAGCCAGCACCTTCATTTTTGCATCGCGAGTACGTAAAAAGACACCGAGCGTGGCCCCCACTTGCCCCATAACTGCGGGTAATAACAGCGGCAACATGGCGTCATAGCCCAGTACACTCAGGTTGTTTATCATCAAAGGGACCAAACCCCAGTGCAGCCCAAAGATAACGCAAATCTGCCATAGCCCTGCCAATACACCACCGGCAACAGGAGGAGCAGCCGAATAGATAATTTGGAACCCCGACGCCAATAAATGGCTAAGCCAGGTTGCCAGCGGGCCAATCAGTAAGAAGGTGGTTGGAACGGTTATTACCAGACACAGTAATGGCGTGAAAAAGTTCTTAATATTGCTGTGTAACACCCGGTTAAACCCTTTTTCTAACCGACTACTAACCCAAGCCGCTAATATGATAGGGATAACCGACGAGCTGTAATTGATAAATGTGACCGGAATACCAAGGAAATAGACCTCAGAAGCACCGGGTTGCCCGGCTGCGTTAAATGCAGCGAGCATCAAGGGGTGCACTAATGCACCACCAATCGCCATGGTAATAAATGGACTGCCACCAAACTTCTTACCTGCGGTATAACCCAATACCAGTGGGAAGAAATAAAACAGTGAGTCACTGGCAGCAAATAAAATTGTATAGCTGCCGCTGTCGGGTTGTAACCAGCCGCAAACAAGACTCAGTGCCAGAAAACCTTTAAGAATACCGGAGGCGGCCAATACACCGAGCAAGGGGGTGAAAATACCCGAAATGATATCGATACAGTGACTGAACAAACTCTCTTTTTGATTACCTGACTTGTTGTCATATTCTTCAGCATCAGCTAACCCCGCTTGGTTCACTAACGCCTGGTAGACCTCACTAACATGGTTTCCGATAACCACCTGAAACTGGCCACCACTTTCCACTACCATAATAACGCCAGGATTATCTTTCAGCGCTTTGGCATCAGCCCGCGCCATATCCTTGAGTTTAAAGCGCAAACGGGTAGCGCAATGTACTACGCTATTAATATTACTCTGACCCCCTACTCCGGCGAGGATCTCGCTGGCGACCGTTGTGTATTGCATCGTGTTTTCCTTCGGTAACGCTCTTGTTTATACAGGTAAAGATTCGGGCAAAAAAAAACCTAAACGCACTCCGCACCGCGACCCAGCGACACAAGTACATTCAGGTTTTGCCTGCCGAAGCAGTAACAATCCAGTTTGGCGAAATTCTCTTACTACTTAGAACCCTTCCCTTTTAAATCATTTAATCTGGTAGATTAAAACTTTCCCGGCGAACGCGTTCAATATGGATAGTCAAAAACATCCGCTCTTCTTTGCTCAAATCTTGTTGATACTGCAATTTCATATGCTGCTGAATCTTACCCGCACAGCGGTAAGCCTCAGCATAATTATCTTTCACTGCATCGTGTAAGGAATCATCATCACTGGTGACCCCATTACGGCCCAACATTCGCTGTGAGAAAAATTTCAGATGGGTAACAAAACGGTGATAACTCAGCCCGTCCTCATCATATTCCAGCTTAAATTGGTACTTCACGATATGCAGTATCTCCTGCATTACCTTCGTCACTTGCATTACTTCAGGCATTTCACCCTTCAACTGAGCATTCACCAGATGGAGCGCGATAAATCCAGCTTCATCTTCACGCAATTGCACCCCAAGGCGTTGTTTAATAATCTGCAAGGCTTCACGACCCAAGGCAAACTCTTTGGGATACAACCGACGAATCTCCCACTGCAATCCATTCGTTATATCCAAACCTTGTTTATGCCGCTCAATCGCATAGAAACAGTGGTCAGTCAGCGAAATGTAGAGGTTATCCTGCAACTTACCCAGTTTTGCCGTTGCCTGCGTGATGATACAGTCACAAGCAATCATTACTTCTAATGGAATACAGCTCAGTAACTCACTCAGCCGCGAAACCAATTCATTGTCTTTTAGAGCAAACACTTTTTCGATCAATGTGTTATCTAGCGATTCACCTGGGTGTTTTTGAAAGCCAAGACCACGCCCCATAATGACTTGTTCCTGACCATGCTGATCGAGAACAATAACTACATTATTGTTAAGTATTTTAGCGATTTGCATGCTTTAGCCCTGAAAACAAAAAAACCCGACTCAGCAGCATTCATCACGCTACTCAATCAGGTTTTGCCCGCCATTGACGGTAACAATCCAACTATTCGGTAAACTACCATGTTAATGCACGACTGCAAGCTGGAAGAGATAAGAATCGTGATGTAGATCTCCTCTTATCTGGATAAATAGATCAGCATGTCATTTTAGCCATTATTTAGTTAGGGTTAATATCACCAACCATTGGCGTTATGGTGATAAAGAATAGCGGTAAAAACAGCCGTTTCTTTATTAAGACTTTTCTTAAGATAATAAAGAT
>NZ_JAZGQE010000159.1:0-10829 GCF_048593885.1 Yersinia sp. 1252 StPb PI
AATTAATTATTCAATCCGAAATATCTTCTGATTTAGTTGGATCACAACTGCTACAATGCGGGCCGCAGCACAAAAATCATTTTTTTCACCATGGGCCTATTATGTTTTCTTTGCGTCATACCAGGGCGTTGCCGTTTTATCTCAGCGCAATCGCTTTATCCCTCATCAGCACTGCAGTTCTTGCTGATGGGACTGTTTTTACTGCCTTAGATGATCCAGCTACAGCCAAGAAGAGCTTTGATGGTACTGTCGAGGCTGGCTATACCGCACAATCAGGTAATACCACTAACTCAACGTTGACTGCTAACTCAACGTTAACCTGGTTCCAACCTAACACCGCCTATAGTTTGTGGGGAGCCGCGCGTAATACCAGCGCTAACAATCAACGCTCTTCCGAACGTTACCAGCTAGGCGGGCGTACCCGCTATAATCTGACTGACAGTAACTACCTGTTCGGGCAAGCCAGTTGGCTGAATGATCGCTACAACGGTTTTGATTCCCGGTCGGTATTAACTACCGGTTATGGCCGCCAGATTATGACCACACCGTTGCACAACCTACGGGTGGAATTTGGTCCCGGTGTTCGCCACGATGAATTTTATGGTGGTGGTCGAGCCACTAAAGCATTGGCTTATGGCGGTGCGAACTATACCTATCAACTAACTGATAATACGGTGTTTAGCGAAGGGGTTTCCGCATTAGCGAACGAAGAAACTACGCTAAACTCTGAAACTGCGTTAAATGTGGCAATCAATAAAAGTTTCGCACTGCGCCTGGCTTATGTTGTGACTTATAACACTAAGCCACCTGCCAGCGCGCCTAAAAATACTGATACCACAACATCAATAACTCTGGTTTACGGCCTGTAATCATCTATTAGTCTCTTTAGCGTGGTGTGATGCCACGCTAATTATCTCAGTTCACCTTCCCATTCCCCCCCACTTATCGCGCTGAAATCTCTGTCGTTTTTTTGTCGTCATTGAAATAAAAAAAGGGGGCACCTTGTCGGCACCCCCTTGATAACTAAGAGTTTTTTCTGCAATGAAAAAGCGATTCTTAGTTAAGACGCTCTTTAATACGAGCAGACTTACCAGTACGCTCACGCAGATAGTACAGTTTCGCTTGACGAACGGCACCACGACGTTTCACAGTAATGCTGTCGATTACTGGG
This sequence comes from Yersinia sp. 1252 StPb PI, assembly GCF_048593885.1. Taxonomy (NCBI): domain Bacteria; kingdom Pseudomonadati; phylum Pseudomonadota; class Gammaproteobacteria; order Enterobacterales; family Yersiniaceae; genus Yersinia; species Yersinia sp. 1252 StPb PI. The sequence goes on from NZ_JAZGQE010000159.1 coordinate 1,172, forward strand.
GAGTGAGTTTGGAATACACGCTCAACACCTTCGCCGTTGGAAATTTTACGAACGGTGAACGCAGAATGCAGACCGCGGTTACGAATAGCGATAACCACGCCCTCGAATGCCTGCAGACGCTTTTTAGAACCTTCAACAACCCATACCTTCACTTCCACGGAATCACCCGGACGGAATGCAGGTACGTCCTGCTTCATCTGCTCTTGTTCGATTTGCTTGATAATATTGCTCATAATAAGTCTCTTACCCTAGGTAAACTGATATATCAGGAAGTTGGCACGCGGCACAACACTCCTTTCATAGTTCTGTTGCTTCAGGGCTTGTGTTCCCGTTGGAACTCAGCCAGCAACACCATTTGCTCGTCAGTCAGAGCTAGGCTTTCTAGAAGTTCAGGTCTTCTAAGCCAGGTACGGCCCAGCGACTGCTTTAAGCGCCAGCGACGAATCTCGGCATGGTTGCCCGACAGTAATACTGGCGGAACTTCCATCCCTTCTAACACCTCAGGACGAGTGTAGTGTGGGCAATCCAGCAATCCATCAACAAAGGAATCTTCCTCTGCTGAAGCCTGATGACCTAGCACTCCCGGGATAAAGCGGGATACTGAATCTATCAGAGCCATTGCCGGCAGCTCGCCACCGCTGAGAACGTAATCACCAATTGACCATTCTTCATCAATTTCGGTTTTCAGTACGCGCTCATCAACACCTTCGTACCGACCACATACCAGAATCATCTTCTGATTGGTAGCCAGTTCGCAAACACCCTGTTGGTCCAGTTTGCGCCCTTGAGGTGACAGATAAATCACCTTTGCTCCCTCGCCTGCCGCTGCTTTTGCTGCATGAATGGCTTCCCTTAGCGGTTGCACCATCATCAACATTCCCGGGCCACCGCCGTATGGGCGGTCATCCACGGTACGATGCCGATCGTAGGTAAAGTCACGAGGACTCCAACACTGCACGCTCAGCAGGCCATTTTTTACTGCCCGGCCAGTTACCCCGTAATCGGTTATTGCGCGGAACATCTCGGGAAACAGGCTAATAACACCGATCCACATCGTTTTGTTCCACTCACTTTTGCCGTTTAATTCGGAGGTCAAAAACCAGGATCCCAATCTACCTCAACACGTTGAGCAGTGAGATCGACTTTCTTGATAACCTGCCCATGAAGAAACGGGACCAACCGCTCCTTCATACCGAATGCATCTTTCAGGTTTGCCTTCACTACCATCACATCGTTAGAACCGGTTTCCATCATATCGATGATTTTACCCAGTTCGTAACCCGTGGTTGTTACTACCTGACAGCCCATAAGGTCTTTCCAGTAGTAATCATCCTCTTCTAGTGCGGGTAGTTGCTTGGAATCTACGATAATTTCGCAATTAGTCAGTAAATTCGCGGCATCCCGATCGTCAACACCTTTAACTTTGATGATCAGATCTTGACTGTGGCGCTTCCAGTCTTCCAACTCGACATGCTGCCACTTACCGGCCTGCTGGATAAACCACGGCTGGTAATCAAAAATGCTTTCGGCGTTTTCGGTGGATGAAAATACTCTGAGCCAACCGCGAATGCCGTAAGTTGAACCCATTTTACCGAGTACAATCGGCTGATCGGGAACCACTGGATTGAGTTGCTTGCTCATAATAACCACCACCGCGACAGATTAAGCTGCTTTCTTAGCGTCTTTGATCAGCGCAGATACGCGATCAGAAACTGTTGCACCCAGGCCAACCCAATGTTCGATACGGTCCAGGTCCAAACGCAGAGCTTCAGCCTGACCAGCTGCGATCGGGTTAAAGAAGCCTACACGTTCGATAAAACGACCGTCACGAGCATTACGGCTGTCGGTCACTACTACTTGATAGAACGGACGCTTTTTAGCGCCGCCACGAGCCAAACGAATTGTTACCATAACATCCTCTTTAGTTAATAAAACAACTGGACCCCATCGGGGAACGGGGTCCAGTTGCAATATAAAAAGCCCGAAAATTTTACTCATTTTGGCGCAAAAAGCAATCTAAAGCGTAGATTCCTGTGCGCTAGTTTTGGAATGAGTACAGTTTTCTTCGTTTACCGCCGTTTTCAGCGGGAAATCATTACTCATCTCACACGGTTAACACCACTGCGTGAAATATACCCTTCGTACTTGAAATCACAGGGTTGTTGGCTGCGCGCACTAACCCGAATCACTTACTTGAGTAAGTTCATCGTGATTAGTTTACTGGCCGCCTACCTGAAACCCCAATCACTTTGGGTATGACGTTTAGCGGCCTGGGAAACCCGGTGGCATCATACCCTTCATGCCACGCATCATTTTAGCCAAGCCACCATTCTTCATTTTCTTCATCATGCGCTGCATTTCATCAAACTGCTTAAGTAAGCGGTTAACATCCTGTACCTGCACGCCAGAACCGGTAGCAATACGGCGCTTACGTGAGCCTTTGATGATCTCTGGTTTAGCACGTTCTTTCAGCGTCATCGAATTGATGATGGCCTCCATACGTACCGTCACCTTATCGTCCATCTGCGATTTCACGTTTTCTGGCAACTGACCGGCACCCGGCATTTTACTCAACATGCTGGCCATACCGCCCATATTGCGCATTTGCTTCAACTGGTCAAGGAAGTCGTTGAGATCGAAACCATCACCTTTTTTCAGCTTGGTGGCGAGTTTCTCCGCCTGTGCACGGTCAACTTTGCTTTCGATATCTTCAATCAGCGACAGCACGTCGCCCATCCCCAGAATGCGTGAAGCCACGCGATCCGGGTGGAATGGTTCCAGTGCGTCAGACTTTTCACCCACGCCCAAGAATTTAATCGGCTTGCCGGTAATATGGCGGATAGACAGAGCCGCACCACCACGAGCATCACCATCAACTTTGGTCAGCACCACACCCGTGAGCGGCAACGCTTCGTTGAATGCTTTCGCCGTGTTAGCAGCATCCTGACCGGTCATTGCATCGACGACAAACAAGGTTTCAACCGGATTAATCGCGGCATGAATCTGTTTGATCTCGTCCATCATCGCTTCATCGACGTGCAAGCGACCGGCGGTATCGACAATCAGAACATCATAAAACTTAAGTTTTGCCTGTTGCAGGGCACGATTAACAATATCAATCGGCTTTTCTTGTACATCAGACGGGAAGAAATCAATATCAACACCCTGTGCCAGCGTCTCCAACTGTTTGATCGCCGCAGGGCGATACACGTCGGCAGACACAACCAGCACTTTTTTCTTCTGTTTCTCTTTAAGGAACTTACCCAGTTTGGCCACACTGGTGGTTTTACCCGCCCCTTGCAGACCGGCCATTAACACCACTGCTGGCGGTTGAGCGGCCAGATTCAGTTCGTTATTGACCTCACCCATGGCGGTGATAAGTTCATTTTTAACTATTTTGACGAATTCTTGGCCTGGTGTGAGGCTTTTATTCACCTCATGCCCGACCGCACGCTCTTTTACCCGGTTGATAAAGTCACGAACCACCGGCAGGGCTACGTCAGCTTCCAGTAACGCCATGCGCACTTCACGCAGCGTTTCTTTAATATTTTCTTCTGTCAGCCGGCCACGGCCGCTGATATTGCGCAGTGTGCGCGACAATCGATCAGTTAAGTTCTCAAACATTGTCTCATACTCAACGTGGAAACAGGCCGCTCTGGCGACACAATGGGGGGATTATAACACGAAGCTTAAACGATCTCTGCTCTCACGTCGGAGAACGGTTGGAGAGGAACGCGCTCAACGCTATACTGGCTATCTAATTCACTTAGCCGATGCTCATATACCGCTATGCCCGTGTTCTCCATTTTGGCTTTGATCGCTTATTCGCTCAGCCTGGGCCTGATTGTCCCAAGCCTGGTGCAGAAAAATAGTGCTTACCGGCGGTTAGCGCTGGTTTCTGCCGTCGTGGCTCTAGTGTGCCATGCTATTGCTCTGAAGCATCAGATTTTTGATGTCGGTGGGGGCCAAAACCTCACTTTATTGAATATTGGCTCCATCGTGGGGTTGATGATCTGCACTATCATGACTATCGTCGCCTCACGGGGACGCGGTTGGTTCTTGCTGCCGATTGTCTATAGTTTCGCCATGATCAACCTGGCCCTTGCCAGTTTGCTACCGGGCGAGTTTATTACTCATCTGGAAACCAGCCCTACCATATTCGTTCACATTGGGTTGGCGCTTTTTGCTTACGCGACACTTATTATCGCAGCGTTGTATGCATTACAACTGGCCTGGCTCGATTATCAGTTAAAGAATAAAAAACTGACATTTAATGCAGACATGCCACCATTAATGAGTATTGAGCGTAAAATGTTCCATATCACCCAAATTGGGGTGGTATTACTGACACTGACGCTGTGTACTGGTTTACTTTATATGGACAACATATTTAGTAAAGAAAACGTCCATAAAGCGGTGTTATCGATCATGGCCTGGTTTGTCTATATTGTTCTATTATGGGGCCATTACCATGAAGGCTGGCGCGGGCGTAGAGTGATTTGGTTCAGCTTCGCTGGTGCATTTCTACTTACGCTGGCCTATTTTGGTAGCCGCTTGGTGCAGGAAATTATAGTTCCTTAATCATCCTCTCCATCATCAGCGTATGGATCAGTTGAACTGACAGAGCCACCATCGCAATTAAGGAATACAGTGTTGGATCACGTATCAACTAGCACGCTGATCATTATTCTGGTCATTATGGTCGTGGTCTCGGCTTATTTTTCTGCCTCCGAAACCGGTATGATGACTCTTAACCGCTATCGTTTGCGCCATTTATCCAAACAGGGTAATCGCGCCGCACGGCGAGTTGAGAAACTGCTAAGACGTCCCGACCGCCTGATAAGTCTGGTGTTAATCGGCAACAACCTGGTTAATATTTTGGCATCCGCCTTGGCAACTATTGTTGGTATCCGCTTATACGGGAATGCTGGAGTCGCAATAGCAACCGGAGTGCTGACTTTTGTGGTGTTGATTTTTGCTGAGGTGATGCCGAAAACTATCGCAGCACTTTATCCTGAACGTGTCGCCTTCCCCAGCAGTTTCTTACTGGTTCCCCTACAGAAAATTATGCTGCCACTGGTATGGTTGTTAAATACCATTACGCGCGCGCTGATGCGTCTGTGTGGCATTAGAGGGAACGTTCACAGAAGCGATGCCGTCAGCAAAGATGAATTGCGCAGTATCGTGAATGAATCCCACTCACAAATATCCCGCCGTAATCAAGATATGTTGATATCGGTACTGGACTTGGAAAAAGTGACAGTTAGCGACATCATGGTGCCACGCAATGAAGTGGTCGGTATTGACATCAATGATGACTGGAAGTCAATCATGCGCCAGTTAACCCACTCACCACATGGGCGCATCGTGTTGTATCGCCAGTCATTGGACGATGCCATCGGCATGTTACGTGTGCGGGAAGCCTATCGATTGATGACGGAGAAAAAAGAGTTCAATAAAGAGAATTTGCTGCGCGCAGCCGATGAAATCTACTTTATTCCAGAAGGCACACCACTGAATGTACAACTGGTGAAATTTCAGAGAAATAAAGAGAAAGTCGGCATGATTGTCGATGAATATGGTGATATTCAAGGGTTGGTGACAGTTGAAGATATTTTGGAAGAGATCGTTGGCGACTTTACCACGTCAATGTCCCCAACACTGGCAGAAGAGGTCAATCCGCAAAGCGATGGTTCAGTACTCATTGATGGTAGCGCCAGCGTTCGCGAGCTGAACAAAGCATTCAACTGGTCACTTCCGATCGATGCCCGTACCATCAATGGCATGCTGCTGGAAGAGCTACAAGAGATCCCACAGGTCGGTGCTCAGGTCCGTATCGGCAATTACCTAATTGATGTTCTGGATGTACAAGAGAACATGATTAAACAGGTGCGAGTCGCCCCCATAGTATCTCAAGGCAGCTCCGCATAACTGCGTAACCAATGCGGCTAGCGAACATAAAAAAGACGCCTTATCAGCGTCTTTTTTGCATTAACCTATCGAAAACTAAATATGTAATTCAGATAGTTTTTCTTTCGGCAGCGCCAGTTCGTCGTTGTGATTGATACGTACATCACGATCAAGGATACCTTTGGCAATCGCCTGAGCCTCTTCCAGTGAGTGCATATGATAAGTACCGCACTGATACTCATTCAGTTCAGGAATTTTCCGTTGGTCGGTTACCTTCAACACATCCGCCATTGCCGCTTTCCAGGCATTAGCAACGCGTTGCTCATCCGGCGTACCAATCAGGCTCATATAGAAACCGGTACGGCATCCCATTGGCGAGATATCGATAATCTCAACACCGTTGCCATTGAGGTGGTTACGCATAAAACCGGCAAATAGATGCTCCAGTGTATGAATCCCGCGTTCCGGCATCACTTCTTTATTTGGCACACAGAAGCGCAAATCAAATACAGTTATCTCGTCGCCATGAGGGGTTTTCATCGTCTTAGCAACACGCACAGCCGGTGCTTTCATAATGGTATGGTCTACGGTAAAGCTATCCAATAATGGCATTTAGTCACCTCCTCATAAGAAAATAATTTTTTATCTGATCTTTTTTCGCAATCCGTGAAACTTTTTCGAATCCTGTGCGTCTTAATATGTGAAAGACGCGCATTTGTTATCATCATCCCTGTTATCAGAGATGTTAATTTGGCCACAGCAATGTGGCCTTTTCTTTTTATTGGCCGCCATGAAGCAGCAAATATTCTTCAAAGCTTAGTTGATCTTTGAGTTCCAGATCACGCTGGCGCTGCCATGAAGCATCTCGCTCTGCGCTTAATTGCTCTTCTGTCAATAATTCCAATGGTTCATTTTGCAGCATCTCCTTGTAGCGCTCCGCGAGTTCAAGGCCAATACCACCAATACCACCTTCTTTCATTGCTTGCAAAATACGCGCGGAGAATGTCAGGCTTGGATCATCAAAATACGCCACAAGCTCATCACAAACTTGTTGATATTCAGTACTATCTTTACCATCCAGCACTTCTGCAACACGGCGCAGGTCTGCAAACAGATCTTTTCCGACCTTTTCCAGCGGCTCACGGGTATCGTTGCATCCCCTGCCAATTGTCTGCCCCGGCTTACGCCCTTCTAAAATAACCCGATTCCAGTTCTTACGGGTACACAGTAGTTCATCACTGCTCATTTCAGGCGCATCGGCCAATACACACCAAATCAGGAATAGATCGAGGAACCGTGCCTGTACTGCATCAACGCCAATCGGTGAGAATGGGTTAATGTCCAGAGAGCGCACTTCGATATATTCAATGCCACCACGTAGCAAAGCATCTGACGGTGATTCGCCAGCCCGGGTAACCCGTTTTGGCCGAATAGGGGCATACAATTCATTTTCAATCTGCAATACATTAGTATTCAATTGCAGATGACGGTCACCGTCTTTTAGCCCCAGTGCTGCGTACTCTTCTGATGGCGTTTGGATCGCACGTTTCAGCCCAGCAACATAGGTGTGCAGGTCATTAAACGTGATACCCAAATTGCTTTGTGATTTATTGGTATAACCCAAATCACTCAGACGTAAAGAGGTGGCATAGGGCAAATAACACATCCCCTTATCATTACGCTCGAAGGGTAATGCCGTCTCGCGCCCTTGCAGGAACGATGAACAAATCGCCGGCGAAGCACCAAACAGATATGGAATAACCCAACCAAAACGATAGTAGTTGCGAATCAGTCGGAAATAGCCCGCTGAAATCTCTTCCTTACCGCTTTTTTCATCGGTGACACCCGCCCATGCCTGCCAAAACTCCAGCGGCAAAGAGAAGTTATAGTGCACTCCAGAGATAGTTTGCATCAACGCACCGTAACGGTTTTTTAAACCTTCACGGTAAAGTGTTTTGAAACGGCCAATATTAGAAGAACCATACTTAGCCAATTCAATATCCTGCTCAGCCTCAATAAAGCAAGGCATACTGAGCGGCCACATACGTTCATCACCCAGTTTACGTGCCGTATAACGGTGGATATCACGTAAAAAAGTCAGCAAATGGTCAATATCACCATCGACTGGAGTAATGAATTCCAACAATGCCTCAGCAAAATCAGTGGTAATCCATTGATGTGTCAGAGCTGCACCCAATGACTCTGGATGACCCGTCGAGGCTAATTGGCCATCGGCAGTCACTCTCAATGTTTCCCGCTCGATACCGCGACGGATCCCTTTCAGGGCTTTAGGATGCGCTTCCAGCCAAGTTAGCGCGTGTGATACATCCGGGATCAAATCGACCTCCCGCTCTTGAAAACCATAACTCGCCAGCATACTGAAACTGCATCGAGGTGACTATGTAAGTTTGTCACATTCTTTACTGCCACCAGGCGATTCCTTGCAACGTAATTACCGTTAATACGATATAACGTAATGCTTTTCCCAAACACAGAAAAAAAGCCACAAGACCCCAGGGCATTCGCAACCAGCCTGCCAACACACACATCAAATCGCCCACTATCGGTAGCCAGCTCAATAACAAAGCCGCTGGGCCAAAACGTTGGAGCCAGCCTAATGCTGTACTCATCCCCCGCTGTGGCTTTAGCTCCGGTAATAAACGCCCTATAACAACATTTGTTAGCCCCCCAAGGGTATTTCCGACAGTGGCAGATAACACCAACATCATTGCCGGCGCACTATCTGCCGTTAATAGAGTGACTAACAGAATTTCAGAATTTCCGGGTAAGAGCGTCGCACTGAGGAAGCTACTCCCGAATAAAGAAGCAATAGCTAGCGTACTACTCACAACAGGCGCACATCAACTATTGCCATATTGGCCCTTTTAGCCGCTTCAACACCAAAGTCAGCATCTTCGAAGACGACACATTTAGCTGGCTGCACGCCGAGTAACTGCGCACAGCGTAAAAATGTCTCAGGCTCTGGTTTATGTTTGGTGACATCATCAGCACCGACAACGGCCGCGAAATAACCGCGCAGACCCAGATGACACAAGAGCATCTCTGCCATAGCATGCTCGCTTCCTGTCCCTACAGCCATAGGTATACGCCCATGATAGGTTTTAACAACGTCTATGAGCGGTAGAGGCTTCACATTATCCAACAGCATCGTCTTCACTAATGCTGTTTTCTCAGTGGCCAATAAATGAGGATCCAAATCAGATTGATGATTAGCGATGATTGCCTGGGCAATTCGCCAAGTCGGTGCGCCATTCAAAGCCACCATCGCTTGATCATCGAAATGCATACCATAAGGCGTTAGCACCTGACGCCAGGCCTGACGATGTGTGGACTCAGTGTCCAGAATGGTGCCATCCATATCAAAAATCAGGCCTTCGTAGCGATCGTACATCGTGGCCCCGCGCCTAGGGATAAATGAAAAGCTACTTTATCGCAAACTAACTAAATTGTCGCTTACTGTATAATCGCCTGAATTTACTTGATAAATAATAAATTCAGCTTAATAAAGTTGCTATTTGATATAGAAGAAACCAATGAGTTGAAGCGTTGATTACGAGATAAGAGAATTCAGGTATTTCGTTTTGCTGGGCTATAGGGAACATGAAGCAAAAACTAAACAGCAGAAAACCCCGCCGTAGCGAGGTTTCTTTATATGGTGCACCCAGGAAGATTCGAACTTCCGACCGCTCGGTTCGTAGCCGAGTACTCTATCCAGCTGAGCTATGGG
>NZ_JAZGQE010000015.1:0-47702 GCF_048593885.1 Yersinia sp. 1252 StPb PI
GTCTTTTAATTTACCAACACAGCAGGGTAGTTCAATGAGCCATAATCCAAGTGATCAGAAGGTTAAGATTGCCGATTTAAACGAGCGCGTTGTTCATGAAATTCTGGAAGTGATAAGTGATGGTATCTGGGATTGGAATGCCAACAATGGATTTGTTTATCGTAATACTGGCTGGTATGAAATGCTGGGCTATCCCGCCGATGCATTTGAAAATACAGTCCATACTTGGGAGAAAATCATCCATCCAGATGATTTTGACCGAGTGATGTTTCAGTTTGATGCCTATATTAATAATCAGGCCGAGAGATACCAGATTGAATACCGTTGCCGGACTCATGATGGCGACTATGTGTGGATTGAAGATCGCGGCAAGGTGATTGAGCGTAATAGTGATGGTTCAGTATCGAGGATGATCGGCGCTCACCGTAATATCCATGACAAAAAGCATCGTCTGGAAAAGTTAGAGTTAAAGAATAAATCTCTGGAAGCGTTAGTCGAAGAGCGAACCGTTGAATTACGCGAAACCAATTTCCGCTTACAACAGCAACTCGATATCAAAAAAAGTCTATCTGAAACAGATGTATTAACCTCTGCGGCCAACCGTTATTTGCTGGAAAAAGTACTCAAGCACGAATATAACCGCGCAAAACGATTTTGCCAGCCGTTGTCATTGCTTTCGTTGGATTTAGACAATTTTAAATCTATTAATGATAAGTATGGCCATTCTGTTGGGGACCTAACCTTGACGCATATTGTTGATGTAATTAGGAATAATATTAGGGAAATTGATGTTTTAGGCCGTTGGGGCGGCGATGAGTTTATGATTGTGTTACCTAACACGCAATTAAATGAGGCTAAATGTATCGCCGAGAAAATCAGGCAACGTATCGAAACCATGCCCGTGGAAGGGAGTATCAATGTGACAATGAGTTTAGGTGTGGTGGAGCTGGGGCAAAATGAAGCACAGGAACAACTATTAATTCGCGCAGATAAAATGCTCTATAACTCAAAAGCGGCGGGCAGGAATATTATTAGCGGTTGATATTCTTCGAACGTAATGGCGCATTGATGTAGCAGCCTTTATTACCCGGCCTATTGCTGAGCCTTGCAAGGGAGGCCGGAGTAAGCGGTGTTAAGCTCTGCTGCCATTGGGACATGGGGCATAATCACTATTAGTATTTCAGTGCATATTCTGCGGCCGCACAGGCATGTATTGCGGTGGTATCAAATACCGGCACGCTCGCGTCTTGTGCGTTAACCAACAATGTTATTTCAGTGCAACCAAAGATAATCCCTTGTACGCCTTGCTGCTCTAATTTGCCCATAATGCGGCGATATTCCTGACGGGAAGTTTCACTGATAACGCCCAGACACAGCTCTTCATAAATAATACGGTTAACAATCTCGCGATCGATACTATCGGGGGTAATCACCTCAATACCGTGTTTTTGCGTCAATCGTCCCCGATAAAAATCTTGTTCCATGGTGTAGCGGGTACCCAATAAGCCAATTTTATTGATCCCTTGCTGCTTAATTTGTGCGGCAGTGGCATCGGCGATATGCAATAACGGTAATCCGCTGGCTGCTTCAATGTCATCAGCCACTTTGTGCATAGTATTGGTGCATACCACGATGACGTCAGCCCCGGCCTTTTTTAATGAAACGGCGGCATCAGACAGCAACTGTGCTGCGGTTTCCCAGTCACCCTTGGCCTGAAGTTGTTCAATCTCATGGAAGTCGACACTGTAGAGAATGATTTTGGCACTGTGTAAACCGCCAAGTTGTTCTTTAACCTGCTGGTTAATCATCCGGTAATAAGGGATGGTTGACTCCCAACTCATTCCGCCAATAAGACCCAAAATTTTCATTAGTTTATTCCTATGCAAACATCAGCACTGAGTATGGATAAGAGTTTAACGATGCGGAAACACCCGGATACGTTGTAACGAAGCAATTAGCGGAACTGTGACAAGACTCCGGCTATAGCTGTTATCTCTGTCTATCATGTTTGTTGTAACAAATCTGTAGCAATAGAAAAATCTATTTATTCTTCTATCTATTTTTACACTATTACCATCAACAGGATGACGGAGATTAGGATGATAAAAATAAAGACGGCATACACCCTGACACTATTAGCGCTACTCTTGCCAGCGTCAACCCATGTTGTAGCACAGGATAAAAGTGACAACTATAAACTTGAACAAGTGTTGGTGATGAGCCGGCATGGTATACGCGCACCTTTAGTTAATTATGGCGATATGCTTTCCAGTGCGACACCCGATAAATGGCCACAATGGACCACCCCAGGGGGGTATCTGACACCGAAAGGGGCAGAGCTTGAGGCGATGATGGGGGGGTATTTCCGCGAGTGGCTGGTTAATGCCAAATTACTGAAAGCGGCAGGATGCCCGGCAGATACCACCGTATTTACTTATGCTAACAGCTTGCCAAGGACCATTGGTACCGCGCAGCATTTCTTATTCGGCGCTTTCCCTGGTTGTAATGTGCCAGTGGCGCACCAAAAAGATATCGGCAAAATGGATCCGGTTTTTAATCCGATCATCACGCTAGATGTCACACCAGAATTTAAAGAAAAAGCCTTGGCATCGATTAATCAACACGCTGGGCCGGGTGGGGTCGAAGGGCTGAATAAACGTTTACAGCCTAATTACGACTTACTTTCCCGCGTATTGGATTATAAAAAATCACCCGCCTGTTTAACGGATAAGAAATGTGACTGGAGTACCCAGCCAACCAATATTGTATTGGTACAAAATAAAGAGCCAGGCATTACCGGCCCGTTAAAGTTAGGTACTGGTGCATCAGATGCGTTTATGCTGCAATATTACGAGGGTTTTCCGATTAAAGATGTGGCCTGGGGACGGATTCAGTCAGCGGAAGAGTGGCGTAAATTAATCGATATCAAAAATCTCTACCATGAGACGTTATTTGGTTCTCCTGCCATTGTGGATAATGCGGCTGAGAAGTTAGTCGGTTTTATCAGTGCTGCTCTTGATCCCATCGGTGAGAAAACGCCTAATGAATTAGCGGCGCAGAAAGCTAAATTGGCGGTATTGGTTGGGCATGACTCCAATATTGCATCATTGTTGGCAGCCCTTAAGACTAAAGAGTACCAATTGCCAGACCAATATGAGAAAACGCCAATCAGCGGCAAAGTGGTATTTGAGCGTTGGAAAGATACGAAACAGAATAAAGATATGATGAAGATCGAATATATCTATCTGTCGACTGAGCAAATTCGTAATAAGACGCCGCTGACCCTTCAGGCACCACCAAAACGTGTCACGCTGGAAATTAAGGGCTGTCCGATTGATGCCAACGGGTTCTGTTCAATGGATGATTTCAGAAAAGCGATAAAACACAACACGCAAAGTTAAGTTCACACTACCTCGCCGCAGGGTGCGGTAGCCAGTAGATAATAGGGGCTGGCATAAAATGATAGGCTACGCTAACGTAATCTCTCTTTGTCAGCCCCAGGCCATTTGTAGATTTTCTGATGACATTATTTGCCACGACTCAGCGAGCAGTAAAAACACTATTCAGACCTTTTCTGGAAGATCGTCTATTACATATTCTATTGATTTTGGGGATAGGGTTAACCGTCTTAATGCCGGCCCAAATTGTCGCCTTTCCACAGTTTATTGACTGGACCACCATTGTTACTTTATTGGGATTAATGCTACTGACTAAAGGGGTTGAGGTCAGCGGTTACTTCGATTTTATTGGTCGGAAGATTATTAATACACTCCACACCGAGCGGCATTTGGCGCTGTTTTTAGTCTTAGCCGCGGCGCTGTTGTCATCCTTTCTAACCAATGATGTGGCGCTATTTATCATCATTCCACTGATTTTGACGTTGAAAAAAATATCGTCTCTGCCGGTTTCTCGTCTGATCATTTTCTCGGCGCTGGCAGTCAATGCCGGGTCGCTATTAACACCGATCGGCAATCCACAAAATATTCTGTTATGGAGCCGTTCCGAACTCTCCTTTATCGGTTTTACCCGCCAAATGGCACCTTTAGCAGCCATTATTCTGCTGACATTATTAGCGGTAACATGGTGGCGTTTCCCGGCGCGTAAGATAAAGAAACAGGCCTCAAGCCCGATTTATCCTTACCAGTTCCGCCTGTTGCTGAGTTGTTTGGCGCTGTATGTGATTTTTATTATCTGCGTGGATTTGGGCTGGGCAGGCTATGGGCTACTTATCGTTTTTGCCGGTTTATTGCTATTGGCGCGGCGGGTGTTACTGGCCATTGACTGGAGCTTGATTGTGGTCTTTATGGCGATGTTTATTGACGTGCGCCTACTGACGGAATTACCTGCTTTACAATCGCTGTTCGGTGAAATCAAAACATTGTCTACGGCTGCCGCCTATATTTTGGCTATTGGCCTATCGCAATTGATCAGTAATGTCCCCGCCACAATATTGCTGCTTAATTATCTGCCTTCCAGCGCGCTGGTGGCTTATGCGGTCAATATTGGTGGTTTTGGTTTTGCGTTGGGTTCTATGGCTAATTTAATTGCGCTGAGAATGGCGGCAGAGCCGGCCATTTGGTTAAAATTCCATGCTTACTCACTGCCATTTTTGTTGTGGAGTGCTCTGGTTGGCTGGTGGTTATTATGGTAGTCACAGGCGCGGCTCAGCGGGAAATAACCTGAGCCGACATCTGTCATTAGAAGAAGATAGCCAACAAAAAGACCATCACTATAATCAGCGCTACAAATGCCAGTGACGGTTTTTGCAACAATGGCTGTAATGATTGGGGTAAGGCGGCAATTAGCGGGTTAATCACTGGTTGCAGAATTTTTTGGTCTTCTGCTAAACGTTGGGCTGCATTGGCCCGATCCAATCTGGCGGTAAACAGGACATTGATAATGTCGTTCAACTGCGCTTGCGTCAGAGGCGTGGTGGGACTGGCCTGGAAGCGACTCTGGCTGTAATCAATTAATAATTGTTGTTCCTGCGCATCAGCGGGCTGTTTCAACGCGGTTTGCAAGTTAACCAATGTAGGTGCTGTTTGCTGGCTGAGTGCCACTTTGGTCTGTAAAAACTGGCTGAGTATCTGGAAATGGCGCGCAGGTAACGGATCATTACTTTTTACCCCCACCATATCAAACAATGCCTGCCATATTTTGGCCGGTTGCTCGCCGGTTGCGGCACTAAGTTTTGCTACTAGCGATTGAATATTCTGATGCTCCGCAGGCAGTAACGGCCGATCAGTTATTGTTGCCAGTTGTGGCTGTGGAATATTCAGTGTACCGGATTGCAGCAGCACCAGAACTTGTTGTAACTCTGAATGGCTTAACTGACTTAATACAGTATGACCAAAGTGCTGGCGGATAAAATCACTGACCGCCTGCCGGTTATTGCCTTGAGGCAGCAGTTCGGTCAGTTGTTGGCGCAACTGGTGATTGGCATGATTTTCCTGTGCCTGCGCCAGACGGATTTGCAGCAATTGCTCAGCGGGCTGGAAGTGGCGTGCCAGTAAGTCGCTAGTGCTACCCAAGGATAAATCATGACGCAGACCGGCCCAGATCTCGGCAGATTTGATTGGGCTAAGGGCCATGATCCGCACAATTAACTTCTCCAGCGTAGTGCGTTGCGCAGGGGTAAGTGCCTGATCTTCCACTTGGCCCTGATGAGGTATTTTGTTCGGTGCGACATTGCGATCATTGGCAATCGGCACACTTGGGCCGTTCAAAGGTTGCATATAACCGGTCCTTCGCTGTGGAGGCGATACTGTGGAAATTCATAAAGTACCCGGCAATAGATGCAGGCTACCAATATGATACGCGCAAATGTGGGCGACCCATACCGTCAGATTATGTTTTTTTGTTAACTACGTTTGTAATTAAATGTCACTTTGAGTGATTGTTTAAGTTCAGACATTGATAATCTTGATTATGCCGCTAAGATGGGCGCTCGGTCTTGAATGAGACTAATTTATCAATTTTACTGATGAATTATACGGGTCAGGATTAAATACGGATAATGGTTAAACACCAATAATGGTTAAACAACAGCGCGCGGCAAAGTGGTTCCTCTGCCTGGCTTGCCTGGTCATATTAGTTTGTATGACACAACGCATAGCCAGCCTGCACGCGTTGGAAAAAAACCTCCTTCAGACATCATCATCACAGGTTGCTGCCGATGCTGATGAGGCACCCACCCCTTGTGAGCTAAGTGCCAAATCCCTGTTGGCATCCCCGCCTGTTCTGTTCGAATTAGCGATTTTTTCTCTGGGTTTATTACTCTTGCTATTGGGGCCGGTGATCCCGACCCGCATGAGGTTTCCGCCACCCCGAGTGATATCACCCAGCCGTTTGAGGGTGCATCTGCGATTGTGCATTTTCCGGGAATAGAGATGCTTTTGGCATAACTACGGCACCCCTTTGGGTTGCTGTGATTAATCTATTTCTGGAGAAGAATCATGTTCAATTTAAGCAAGACAGCGTTGTTCTGTCTGTTACTGCTATGGATGCCCACCCTTTGGGCGGCAGACAGCGGCTGGTTGGTCAGCCCACAAAACTCACATGCTAAGGTGCGGATTCGTGCCGAACCTTCAACGAGCGGTGAAACCCGCCTGTTACTTTCCGTTCAACTGGAGAAAGGCTGGAAAACCTATTGGCGCTCACCGGGTGAAGGGGGCATTGCACCGACCATTGCCTGGAGCACAGCTCTTGACGCGGTAAAATGGTACTGGCCTGTACCACAACGGTTTGATGTTTCTGGTATCTCTACTCAGGGCTATCACGAGCAGGCCATGCTGCCGATCGTCATTTCCGCTAAGGCACCCAAAACGCTAACTGGCATCTTGACCCTATCGACCTGTAGCAATGTCTGCATTTTGACTGACTACCCGTTTAGCATCGATCTTTCCTCGCCGTTAAGTGGCGAAAACCAACAGCAATTCCAACATGATTTTGCCCAGGCGATGGGGCAGGTACCCATTGCCAATGCCCTGACCCAACAGATCCAAGCTGGTTTTGGCCATGGCGAGGTGCAAATTCTGGCGGTGCGTGACGAAGGTTGGCAACAGCCCGAGTTGTTCTTCGATACCTTGGCGGACGTGGATCTCGGTAAACCGCTGGTCAGTGTGCAGGGTAATCAGTTATCGGTACGGGTTCCTGCGACTGATGGTTGGGGGGAGGGCGTGGGGGATCTACGTGGTAAACCCCTGACGATGGTGATTACTGATGCGGGTCTGGCGCAAGAGGCCACGGTGACCATTGGGCAAGCGCTCACTTTACCGCAATCCTCCACTCGTTTTTGGTCTTGGATAGTGATGGCGCTGGCGGGCGGATTTATTCTTAATCTGATGCCTTGTGTGCTTCCGGTCCTTGCCATGAAACTGGGGTCGATTTTGCAGACTGGGCAGCAAACCCGCCGTCAGGTCCGTTGGCAGTTTCTGGCATCGTCTGCTGGGATTGTGACTTCGTTTTGGTTGTTGGCATTACTGATGACCGCCTTGCGCTTAGGTAATCATGCCCTTGGTTGGGGAATTCAGTTCCAAAGCCCTTGGTTTATCGGCTTTATGGTGTTGGTTACCGCACTCTTTACGGCCAACTTGTTCGGCTTGTTCGAAATTAACCTCTCCTCATCGCTCAATAGCCGTATTGCTGCGCCTCGTGTGGAGCAAGCGGGGGCTCGCGGTTTGGCCGGCCACTTTGGACAGGGCGCATTGGCGACGCTACTGGCAACCCCGTGTTCCGCGCCATTTCTGGGGACGGCGGTAGCCTTTGCACTGGCCGCCCCTTTACCGGCGCTGTGGGGCATATTTACCGCCCTAGGGGTTGGCATGAGCCTGCCGTGGTTGGCGGTGGCGCTATGGCCTAGATTGGTGCTGTTGTTGCCCCGTCCAGGTCGTTGGATGAACCGTCTGCGTATCGGAATGGGGGTGCTGATGCTGGCATCAAGTCTGTGGTTACTGAGCCTGATGGTGAGCCATATTGGCTCACCACTGGTGATGGTGATTAGCGGAGTGTTGCTGTTAGCGCTATTACTGGCAATTGGCTGGCGCTATGGCGTGCGTGTTGCCGCAATCGTCAGCTTAATCGGGGTGTTGATTATCGGCGGATTACTGTTGGCGGGTTCGCTGACGGCTAATCTGTGGCGCAAACCGCTACATGACACCATCCCGTGGCAGCCATTAACTGAATCAGCCATTAAGAAAGCCTTGATGGAGCATAAGCGGGTGTTTGTCGATGTCACTGCCGATTGGTGTGTGACCTGTAAAGTTAACAAAATACACGTCCTGATGCGTGACGATGTACAGCAGGCGTTGCAAGCGCCTGACGTGGTGGCGTTACGCGGTGACTGGACGCGACCTTCTGCTGATATTACTGAGTTTTTGCGCCAGCGCGGCAGTGTCGCAATCCCATTTAATCAAATTTATGGGCCACAGCAACCGCAGGGTGTGGTGCTCTCGCCACTGTTGGACCGTGACGTGTTATTAAAAATTTTGGCCGATGCTAAAGGAAATAAAGAATGAAAATTATCATGGTTGTGTTGTTAGCGCTGATCTCGACGTCACTGTGGGCGGCTGCACCCTTTACGCCGGAGCAGGAAGTGCGGATTAAAGCGTTAATCCGTGAAACGCTGGTCGCCAATCCAGACATTCTTGAACAATCTATCAATGCCTTGCAGCAGCAAGCTAATGAAGCGCAAGGGCAGCAAATGGATCAATTTATCGCCGCCAATAAGCAGGCGCTGTTCCAAGACCCTGGCAGCCCACGTTTTGGGGCTGCAACTCCAGCCCTGACATTGGTTTCATTTACCGATTACAACTGCCCATTTTGTAAAACTTTTGATCCGTTGCTGGAAAAGGTAGTGAAGGAGTACCCGCAAGTGGCGGTGGTGATAAAACCGCTACCGTTTAAAGGGGAAAGCTCGGTGACCAGTGCACGGTTGGCGTTGACACTGTGGCAACAACATCCGAATCAATTTCTGCCATTTCATCAGCGCTTGATGGCGAAAAAAGGTTTCCACGATGCTGACAGTATTGCCGCGGCGCAGAAAAAAACCGGTGTTACGCCGGTAGCACCAAGCGAGCAGAGCTTGAATGTGTTGCGTACCAACCTGAAATTAGCGGATCAACTGGGTATCCAAGGCACACCTGCCACCTTGATTGGTAATCAGATAATCCCAGGTGCTATTTCCTATGAGCAACTGGAGGAGATAGTGAAGCAGCAACTGGCTAAGGCGGGTAAATGAGTCGCTTGAAGCGGTGGGGTAAAGAGCTGGTTATTCTGCTGGTATTGGTCACGGTGGTCTCTTTGGGGATGGATTGGTTGCGTAGCCCGCAGGTACCTGCTGATTGGGGCGATGTGTCATTACAAACCCTGGAGGGCCAGACTGTCTCGCTAAAGGCGATGAGCCAGGACAAACCGTTGCTCATCTATTTTTGGGCAACATGGTGCGGCGTGTGTAAATTCACCAGTCCCAGTGTCAATCAATTGGTGCAGGAGGGCGAGAATGTGATGACAGTGGCGCTACGCTCTGGTGAAGCACCACAGCTTGAGCGCTGGCTGACCAAAAAAGGCTACCGGTTACCGGTGATAAATGACCCACGCGGCGAGTTGTCAGCGCAGTGGCAAGTCAGTGTTACACCGACGTTAGTGATCCTTTATCAAGGCAAGATGGTACAAAATACCAGCGGATGGAGCAGCTATTGGGGGATGAAACTGCGTTTATGGCTGGCCTCGTTCTGAGGTAACGCTGTTTAGCCAACGCCACAGTGAAACGCACGCCAAACGTTGGACTCAGTCTGACTTTTGGTGGTGCGTTTTTTTGATTAATATTATGCCTGGCACTGACTAATCGCCGCACTTAATCTGGCTATTCCTTGGCTAATCAGCTCGGGCGAATTAGCGGCAAAATTCAAACGTAGGGTGAACTCTCCATCTGACTCTTCGCGGTAAAACCCGCCACCTTTAGCGAAAGTGACCCCCGCCTGCCACGCCAGCGGCATTAATTGAGTCATTGGCACGTTTGCTGGCAATTGTAGCCAGATAAATAATCCCCCATCAGGAACTTCAAACTGGCAGCCGAGCGGCAGTGTCTGCTGGAGGGCATCGACCATGGCATCACGGTGCTGGCGGTACAAACGGCAAGCCCGACGAAGTTGTTTGTCATAGCGCCCGACTGTGACAAATGCATCCAACGCCCGTTGGATCAGGTTCGAGCTGGTAAAACTGTCAACATGCTTTAAGCGCGCCAGTTGGATGTAATGGGGCGCGTCTGCCACCAGATAACCAATGCGCATGCTGGGCAGTAACATTTTGGAAAAAGTACTGACATAGATAACTTCACCCGCGGCTGCCAGTGAACGCAGCGAAGGCAGCTTTTTGCCGCTGTAACGCAAGTCACCCACATAATCATCTTCAAGTATCGGCACCCCAGCAGTTCTGGCTATTTGCACTAACTGATGGCGGCGCTCTTCACTCATACAGCGTCCGGTGGGGTTATTAAAGTTGGGAATGCAATAGATAAGTTTCGGTTGATGCCTGGCTAACAGCGCAGGCAGGGTCGCCAGATTCATGCCTTGTTGGTCGCTGGGCAGAGCAATAATATTCACTTTATGCAGGCGGAACAGGGCTAATGCTTCGGCATAAGTGGGTTCTTCTACCAGCACACTATCACCTGGGGCCAGCAGTGATTGACTGATCAGACTGATGGCGTGTTGCGAACCATTGGTTATCAACAGTTGCTCTGGCCGTGTTGGGATACCTTGTGCGGATAGAATGCGGCTGAGTGTATCGCGCAATGGATAATAGCCACAGTAATCGCCGTAACTGAATGCTTCTTCAGCATGGCGGCGCAGAATTGAATGCAAGATTTGGCGGAATTCATCCAATGGGAAAATTTTGGGGCTACCGATGCCAGCAGCAAAATTGATGGTATCTGGCGGTAACGGGATATCGGCATACCCGTCCAGCCTTGAGGTGACAGTGGTAAAACGATCCAGTGGGAACTCACCATGTAGCCGTGGATGCGGATGGCTTGGCGGCGGCGAGAGGTGACAGACATAGGCACCGCTGCCGCGACGTTGTTGTAATAACCCCTTCGCCGCCAGCTCGGCATAAGCATTATCCACTGTGAGGCGGCTCACTGATAATTCTGCTGCCAAGGTGCGGGTTGAGGGCAGTTTGTCGCCATCAGCAAACACCCCACTGAGGATAGCACGGCGCAATGCCTCTTCGATTTGTAGATACAGTGGAATGTCTTGCTGGCGATCTAACGGAATATGCATGTCTCACCGACCAAAAGTGGCTCACTGTGGATAATATATTGTCACTATACTCAAGGTTAACAAGGCTTCAAGAGGAAAAAAGTGGCCTGTATCAATCAGTGGGGAAGTGGCTCTGGTGGCCGAGAACATGGGGGGTACAATCGCTATCTGATTAATATCCTGAAAGTAGTTATGAGGTTGTTATGGCGATTCCGGCAGATTTATTCCCATCAGCATTTGGCTCTATCGGGGCGGGCAACGGCGGGTTTAGTGGCAAACGACAAGGCTATCTGCTGGCGATTATTAGTGCCATGTTGTTGGGTTTTACCGGCATCATAATTCGCATCCTCACGGCGCATTATCATCTACCCACTTCGGTATTGGCTTTCTGGCGGGCAGCACTGGTCGCCATGGTGTTATTACCTATTTTACTTCTGACCAAACCGGAATGGGCCAAATTACGCGGGTGCCAGCTAAAGTTCTATACGACGTATGGCTTATTGCTGGCGGTCTTTAATGGGCTGTGGACTGAATCTGTCGCTTTAAACGGTGCGTCGATCTCCACCATTCTGGTCTATTGCTCAATCGGTTTTACCGTGTTTCTCGGCTGGGTTTTCTATAACGAATATATGGGCTGGCGTGAATTACTGGTTATTATTATCAGCCTGTTGGGTTGTTTCTTAGTCAGCGATGGCCTGAATATTACTGCATCAGACTTTAATTTTGTTGGCTTATTTATCGGATTGGCCTCCGGTATTGGTTACAGCTTTTATACTCTGGCTGGGCGCATTGCGACTGAACGCCGTTATCCGGTCTGGAACACTATTCTTTACGTCTTTGGTTTCTCCGCCATCTACCAACTGATATTTAATCAGTTATTGCTGTGGTTTCCATTGCCTGGGTTACAGCCAATGGTGGGTGATCTATTTTTCTTATCCCATGGAGCTAATAGCATTCAATGGTCTGGTTGGGGGCTATTGTTAATTTTAGCCGCCGGTCCAACGTTACTAGGGTTTGGCCTGTTTAATCTCAGTTTGAAAACACTCTCTTTGGCGGTGGCCAGCCTACTATTAACGCTGGAACTGGTCTTCACTGCGGTGATTGCATATTTCTTGTTGGGTGAAACACTCTCTCCCTCCCAATTGTTGGGCAGCGCGCTGGTATTACTGGGGGTGTTGATGTTGCATCGTAAAGATAAGACTCAAGCAGCAATGGTGGCGGTTAGCGCGGAATAAAAAAAGGGCAGGGGGTAGCCGCGCAGAATATACGCCGCTACCTTATTTTTACTGCGCCGCCGCTCTTCGCAATGGGGTGCGCAGGCGCTGAGCTAATATCACCCCAGCCAGCGTGATACCCCCGCCAATCAGGTGATAGCTGTGTAATTGCTCATGAAGGAAGGCCACGGCAATAATGGCGGTAAATACCGGTGTCAGATTCATAAATATCGACGCAGTATTTGCCCCTAACCGCATCACACCGTGGATCCACAAATAAGGCGCAATAATTGAGGCTGGGATCCCAGCAAATAGCACCAATGGAATATTCTGCGCCGTCAATTGCACATCTGAGGCCATCAGGAAATTAGGCAATAACAGCACCACGCCGAAAACGATCTGCATATAAAGGGACTGCCAGTTGGGTAATTGAATCGCCCAGCGTTTGGTTAATACGCCATACAACGCATAGGATGCCGATGCGCCGAACATCATCAATTCACCTTTGCCGATACCATGTTGCAACAGTTGTGCCGGGTTACCTGCACTAACCAACCACACTAGCCCCCCTAATGACAGCACGCTACCTAATGCAATGCCTACCGTGGGGGCGACACGTAACACCACAATGCTAATAAGCACAGTCAGTAAGGGAATTAACGAACTGAGAATCCCCATAAACAGGGCGCTAACACTGTGAGCCGCGTAGTACGCCAGGCTTTGGTACAGCACCATACCCAGCATCCCCAATATCATCAATTTCCACCAATAAACGCGGATTGCCCGCCAATTGCGGATAACACCCAGCAGCAAGAATGGGGTTAACGTTAGCAACGCCAGCACCCAGCGATAAAACGAGATGGCGGCGGGATCAATTGCGGTGGCAGAGACCTTACTGACCACGGCATTGATGGACCAGATGATCACCGCGAACAGGGGGAATAACATATTCATGATAATAATTCTCATCTAAATAACATGTGACGTAGTCTACAGTTGTCTGATTTATTCTATATACTGAAAATCAGACAATAACTGCTGCGATTAGGACAATCTCGGCAGGAATCATTTTTTACAGGAGACAGTTCACGATGGCAGAACCCTCTTTCCCGGTGGTTGCCACGACCGTGCCACTGAGCCTTTCCTTTCGCTGTGAGGCCTTTAATGCCAATACTGAGTTTTTGCCGCATACCCATCCTTACGGGCAGTTGATCTGCGTAAAGTCAGGTGTGGTAGCGATGAGTATCGGCGGGCAGCGTTTTCTGGCCCCCCCTGAATTCAGTGTCTGGATACCGGCCGGCATGGAGCACTCCAGCCATAACCGTAAGCCGATGCAATTTCGTGCCATTGATATTGCACCTACGCTGTGTGATGAGTTACCGCTATCAGCTTGCCTGATTAATGTCAGTCCAATCTTTAATACCATTGTGGAAGATTGCTTCTCCCGTGGTTTATTGATGCCGGAAAGCGAGCAAGATATGCGCTTAGCCCACGTATTGATTGATCAGCTCAGGTTGTCACCGGTACAGCGCACCTATCTGCCTACCTCACAGGATAAATTACTGTCACCTATTCTGGCGGCGCTAGAGCGCTGCCCGGCGGACAATACCTCGCTGGCGCAGTGGGCTAAGCGGGTCTATACCACCGAGCGGACGTTATCGCGCCGCTGCCAACAAGAACTGGGTATGGCTTTTAGCGAATGGCGGCAGCGGTTGCGTTTTTTACATGCGATCTCATTGTTAGAAAAGGGTAAAACCGTGCAAAGTGTCGCACTGGATGTAGGGTATAGCTCCGCATCAGCTTTTATCGCCATGTTCCAGCAAATTGCAGGGACTACGCCGGAGCGTTTTCGTCGCAGTAATCCCCTTCATCCTTGACGCCGCAGGGGTGTTGGCTACGCTCACGCACCAGAATCACTGACTTGAGTCAGCTCATCGGGGTTTATTCGCTTGCCGCCTACCTGCAACGCCAATGATTTTGGGGATCGTCTTCATCCTTGACGCCGCAGGGGTGTTGGCTACGCTCATGCACCCGAATCACTGACTTGAGTCAGCTCATCGGGGTTTATTCGCTTGCCGCCTACCTGCAACGCCAATGATTTTGGGGATCATCTTCATCCTTGACGCCGCAGGGGTGTTGGCTACGCTCATGCACCCGAATCACTGACTTGAGTCAGCTCATCGGGATTTATTCGCTTGCCGCCTACCTGCAACGCCAATGATTTTGGGGATCGTCTTCATCCTTGACGCCACAGGGGTGTTGGCTACGCTCACGCACCCGAATCACTGACTTGAGTCAGCTCATCGGGGTTTATTTGCTTGCCGCCTACCTGCAACGCCAATGATTTTGGGGATCGTCTTCATCCTGAAGCTGTAGGGGGTTGGCTGCAACTCCAACTTCTTTGGGTATATACTAAGTCCCTGCTTTTCATCTATAGGGCAGTAAGCTGCCGGAGAATAAAGTGAAAATCCTGGTTGATGAGAATATGCCGTACGCAGATGTGCTATTTCGGCGTTTAGGTGAGGTACAGGCAGTGCCGGGGCGGCCAATCCCCCGTGAAGCACTGGTTGGTGCAGATGCGCTGATGGTGCGCTCGGTCACCAAAGTGAATGAGGCGTTGCTGCAAGGCACGTCAATTGGCTTTGTGGGAACGGCAACCGCCGGTACCGACCATGTCGACGATAACTGGCTACAGCAACAGGGAATCGGTTTCTCCGCAGCTCCCGGTTGTAATGCCATTGCGGTTGTGGAATATGTTTTTTCCGCACTGATGATGATGGCCGAACGTGATGGTTTCCAATTGCGTGACAAAACCGTCGGTATTATTGGGGTGGGGAATGTCGGGGCCAGATTGAATACCAGGCTACAAGCCCTTGGTGTGCGGACTTTGCTGTGCGATCCACCACGAGCAGACAGAGGTGATAACGACACTTTCTGGCCGCTGGAAAAACTGGTGCGAGAGGCAGATGTTCTCACTTTCCATACGCCGTTGAATAAAACCGGCCCTTATCAAAGCCTGCACATGGCGGACGATGAATTATTGGCAGCCTTGCCGGATGGCCGTATTCTGATTAATGCCTGCCGCGGAGCCGTGGTGGATAATGCCGCGCTGCTTGGTGCGTTGGAAAAAGGTAAAAAACTCAGCGTGGTTCTGGATGTATGGGAACCGGAACCGGAATTATCTTTGCCGCTGTTAGGGCGGATTGATATCGGGACGCCACATATCGCCGGCTATACGCTGGAGGGTAAAGCTCGTGGTACCACACAAGTGTTTGAAGCTTTTAGTCAACATCTGGGGCAGCCGCAGTCGGTAGAGCTAGCTTCTTTGTTGCCTCAACCGGAGTTTAGCCACTTGAGACTTAACGGTGCGTTGGATGAAGGCAAATTAAAACGATTGATGCACTTGGTGTATGATGTGCGCCGCGATGATGCGCCACTGCGCCATGTGGCCGGTATCCCCGGTGAGTTTGATCGGCTGCGTAAGCACTATCAGGAACGCCGTGAGTGGTCATCACTCTGCGTGCAGTGCGATGATGCTGCCAGTGCTGAACTGTTGCAGAAATTAGGCTTTAGTACACAGTTATTATAAGCGCGGTATAAACGTTAATTTATTGATTGTCAGGCGGTTTTTTACCGCCTTTCTCTTTCAATCGATCTTAGTATCTGAATGAACCCTTGTAATTTAATGAACGTTAGTGGAGAAAACCAACATGTCTGACGGCTGGAATATTGCTCTGTTAGGAGCAACGGGCGCAGTAGGTGAAGCTTTGCTGGAGCTGTTAAATGAGCGCCAGTTCCCGGTTGGTGAATTGTATCCGCTGGCCAGCGAACGCAGCGCCGGTGCTTCTGTGCGCTTTAATGGTAAAAGTTTACTGGTTGAAAATGTTGCTGAATTTGACTGGTCTCAGGCGCAGTTAGCTTTCTTTGTTGCCGGGCGCGAAGCCTCACAACTCTATGCGGAAGAAGCAGCGAATGCCGGTTGCCTGGTTATCGACAGCAGTGGCCTGTTCGCGATGGAACTGGATGTACCGCTGGTGGTGCCAAGTGTGAATCCTCAGGTGCTGGCAGAATATCGCAATCGCAATATTGTGGCGGTAGCCGATAGCCTGACCAGCCAGTTGCTGACTGCGATTAAACCACTGACGGAACAGGCTGGCTTGTCCCGCGTGCATGTCACTGCATTGATTTCAGCCTCCGCCCATGGCAAGGCCGCTGTGGACGATCTGGCCGGTCAAAGCGCCAAGCTGTTAAATGGTATTCCTGCTGAGCCAGGTGTTTTCGCTAAGCAATTGGCATTTAACGTGTTGCCGCTGCTGGCGGATGAAGAGGGCAGTGTGCGTGAAGAGCGCCGTCTGGTTGATCAGGTGCGCAAAGTATTGCAAGACGATGGCTTGCCTATCTCGGTGAGTTGCATTCAATCACCGGTATTTTACGGTCAGGCACAAGTGGTTCATCTGGAAGCGCTACGCCCAATCGACGCGGAGGACGCTCGCAGTGAGCTGGAAAATTGCGACGATATCCAGTTATCAGAAGAAGATGATTACCCAACACAAGTCACTGATGCCTCTGGCAGTGATGTTTTGAGTATTGGTTGTATCCGCAATGACTATGGCATTCCCGAAGTGTTGCAGTTCTGGTCAGTGGCCGACAACATTCGTTTTGGTGGCGCATTGATGGCAATTGAAACGGCGGAGCGCCTGTTGCAGGAGCAACTGTACTGATGTCCGAACTTGAGTTGACTCAGCCACAAGAGATAGTGGCTGAAACGGCCGGTATAAAAATTGCGCTGGGTATTGAATATAACGGCAGCCGTTATTTCGGCTGGCAACGGCAGTTGGAGGTTGCCAGTGTGCAGGCTTGCCTGGAGGCTGCCTTGTCAAAAGTTGCCGATGAATCCATTGGCGTATTTTGTGCTGGGCGCACTGATGCTGGCGTACATGCCACCGGGCAGGTGGTGCATTTTGTCACCTCGGCGGTGCGTAAAGATGCCGCCTGGACGATGGGGGTCAATAGCCATTTACCGCCTGATATCGCCGTGCGCTGGATAAAAACAGTGGATGACGATTTTCACGCCCGTTTCAGCGCTACTGCCCGCCGTTATCGCTATATCATCTTTAACCATCGCTATCGTCCAGCGGTGTTGGCGCAAGGGGTAACTCATTGCTACCTGCCGCTGGATGCTGAAAAAATGGAACGAGCGGCGCAATGTTTACTCGGCGAGAATGATTTTACCTCGTTTCGTGCGATACAGTGCCAGTCGCGTACCCCATGGCGAAATGTAAAACATGTCAAAGTTACCCGACATGGCGCGTATATCGTGGTAGATATCAAGGCCAACGCTTTTGTTCATCATATGGTGCGTAATATTGTTGGTAGCTTGATTGAGATTGGCGCTGGTAATCAGGATGTCAACTGGATGGCCCAGTTGCTGGCACTGAAAGACCGATCACGTGCTGCGGCAACAGCGAAAGCCGAAGGGTTGTATTTAGTCGCGGTTGATTACCCCGAACGCTTTGCGCTACCAACAGCGCCAATGGGACCCCTTTTTTTGGCAGACGACTGATTTCTCTACATTGATGAGTGAGGTCGCCTTGGGCTAAGGAATACCTAAGGAAGTTCAGCTAATCTCACTCACTCAAAGCACAAGTATGTTTACCATTTGAGAGTATTTATGGAATTTATACGTTTCGTTATTGATTTTATTTTGCATATTGATGTCCATCTGGCGGAGCTGGTGGCGCAGTATGGGGTTTGGGTTTACGCCATTTTATTCCTGATCTTATTCTGTGAAACCGGTCTGGTGGTGACGCCGTTCCTGCCAGGGGATTCTTTGCTGTTTGTGGCCGGTGCGTTGGCAGCATTACCGTCCAATGATATCAATGTGCACATTATGGTGGCACTGATGGTTACCGCCGCTATTTTGGGCGATGCTATTAACTACACCATTGGGCGGGTGTTCGGAGAGAAACTATTCAGTAACCCGGACTCCAAAATTTTCCGCCGCAGTTATCTGGAAAAAACCCATCAGTTCTACGAAAAACATGGCGGTAAAGCGATTGTTTTGGCACGTTTTGTCCCGATTATCCGCACTTTTGCGCCGTTTGTCGCCGGAATGGGTAAAATGTCTTATCGCCACTTTGCGGCTTATAACGTGATTGGGGCGTTGGTATGGGTGCTGTTATTCACCTATGCTGGTTATCTGTTTGGTAACGTACCTATCGTGCAGAACAATCTGAAATTGCTAATTGTTGCCATTATTGTGGTGTCAATTTTGCCGGGTGTATTTGAGGTATGGCGGCATCGGCGCGCGCAATCACGGCAAAAAAATCAGTAAAAACGTTACCTAAGCCGTGGGTTCGACCAGTTTTTTATCTACACTGTCGAGCCAATATGGTTTAATGAGTGACATTTATGGTCTGTTCCTGCGGACAACCCGAGTTCCTGTGCCTTAGCCACGTTGTAATGGCGTGTATCTCAGGCATTTTTTGTTGGGATGTTTTCAGGGAGATGGTTAAAGCATGAACAGCGGACTGGCAACAGCCAGGTTCAAACAGAAAGGTCATCGATGAGCTGGATTGAACGAATTCTTAACAAAAGCAATATTACACAAACCCGTAAAGCGAGTATTCCTGAAGGGGTGTGGACGAAATGTGACAGTTGCGGTCAGGTGCTTTACCGTGCCGAGTTAGAGCGTAATCTGGAAGTTTGTCCTAAGTGTGATCACCACATGCGTATGACAGCCCGTGCACGGTTACATATGCTACTGGATGCAGGCAGTGAAGTTGAATTGGGTAGCGAACTGGAGCCGAAGGATATCCTGAAATTTAAGGATTCCAAAAAGTATAAAGATCGCATTTCTGCCGCACAAAAAGATACCGGCGAAAAAGACGCTTTGGTTGCCATGAAAGGGACCTTACAAGGGATGCCGATCGTTGCCGCTTCATTTGAATTTGCCTTTATGGGTGGATCA
Source organism: Yersinia sp. 1252 StPb PI (assembly GCF_048593885.1). Classification (NCBI taxonomy): domain Bacteria; kingdom Pseudomonadati; phylum Pseudomonadota; class Gammaproteobacteria; order Enterobacterales; family Yersiniaceae; genus Yersinia; species Yersinia sp. 1252 StPb PI. Next base: position 19,440 of record NZ_JAZGQE010000015.1, read on the forward strand.
ATGGCGTCAGTAGTGGGTGCCCGTTTTGTGCGTGCAGTTGAGCAGGCGCTGGAAGATAATTGCCCGTTGGTGTGCTTCTCCTCCAGTGGTGGTGCTCGTATGCAGGAAGCATTGATGTCACTGATGCAGATGGCAAAAACCAGTGCTGCTCTGGCTAAAATGCAAGAGCGTGGCTTGCCGTACATTTCTGTGCTGACGGACCCTACCATGGGTGGCGTCTCCGCCAGTCTGGCAATGTTGGGTGATATCAATATCGCAGAACCAAAAGCCTTAATCGGTTTTGCTGGTCCACGGGTTATTGAGCAAACCGTTCGGGAAAAACTGCCGCCGGGCTTCCAGCGCAGTGAGTTCTTGATTGAAAAAGGCGCTATCGACATGATCGTTCGCCGCCCGGTGATGCGTCAGACAATTGCCAGCATCTTGTCTAAATTAACGCATCAGCCACAACCTGATGTGGCTGAGAGCAAAGCTGATACAGTCCAGGCGGATAATCAGGCTGAAGCCTGATTATCCCCACGGGCATCACCCTGATAAGGTGATGCCCGGTGGTTGTGCATGGTCGCAACTTAAGCTTTGCTGCTTTCAATAAGAAAAGATATACCCAAAGTAATTGGAGCCGCAGGTAGGCAGCAAGCGAATAAATCCCGATGAGCTGACTTAAGTCAGTGATTCGGGTGAATGAACGCAGCTAACAACCCTGCGGCTTCAAGTACGAAGGATATAAAGGCCAGTGACGGGACTTATGAAAAACCATCAAACTCCCCAAGCCACGTCGCCTTTGGCCGCGTGGCTTTACTATCTTGAACGTTTGCACTCTCAACCCATCGAGTTGGGTCTGGAACGTGTTAAACAGGTTGCTGAGCGTTTGGATCTGCTTAACCCTGCCCCAAAAGTCTTCACCGTTGCCGGTACTAATGGCAAAGGCACCACCTGTTGTACCCTGGAATCAATTTTACTTGCAGCGGGTCTGCGGGTCGGGGTTTACAGCTCACCTCACCTTTTGCGTTACACCGAGCGAGTCCGTATTCAGGGGCAAGAACTGTCTGAGGCTGAACACAGCCACTCTTTTGCTCAAATTGAAGCCGGGCGTGCGGGTATCTCACTGACTTACTTCGAATTTGGCACCTTATCTGCGCTGCAATTATTTAAGCAGGCTAAGCTTGATGTAGTGATTCTGGAAGTGGGGCTGGGTGGACGTTTGGATGCGACCAATATAGTCGATTCTGATGTTGCGGCTATCACCAGTATTGCCATAGACCATACTGACTGGTTGGGCTTCGATCGAGAAAGCATTGGCCGCGAGAAGGCCGGTGTTTTCCGTGCGGGGAAACCTGCAGTGGTTGGCGAACCGGATATGCCGCAGTCGATTGCCGATGTTGCGGCGCAATTGGGGGCGCCACTGTATCGCCGTGATGACGCATGGCGGTTTAGCCAACAACAGCCAGGTGAACAACAAGAAAATAGCTGGGATTGGCAGTGTGGCAACCATCATTGGACCCATCTACCCTTACCCAATGTACCCTTGGCGAATGCGGCGACAGCTCTGGCAGTATTGCACTATTCCGGCCTGCCTTTAAGCGATGAGGTTATTCGCCAGGGTTTGTTGGCTGCCAGTTTGCCGGGGCGTTTTCAGGTTGTCAGTGAGCAACCACTGCTGATTTTGGATGTAGCCCATAACCCGCATGCAGCACGTTATCTCACCGACAGGCTGGCTCGATTGCCGAAACACGGTAAAGTACGGGCTGTGGTAGGTATGCTATCAGATAAAGATATCGGCGGGACGCTGGCCTGTTTATCTGAACAAGTCGATGAATGGTACTGCGCGCCGCTTGAAGGGCCGCGTGGGGCGACGGCGGAGCAATTAGCCGAGCATTTGGTGTTATCACGCCAGTTTAGCGATGTAGAAACGGCCTGGCGTCAGGCTATGTTGGATGCAAAACCACAGGATGTGGTTATTGTCTGTGGTTCTTTCCATACTGTCGCTCATGTGATGGCTGTATTGGATTTGTGACAGCCTGAATTTGTGACAACTTGAGTTTATCAAGGCATTGAATTGGGAGTGCGAGTGGCAAGTAAGTTCCAGAACCGTTTAGTCGGGACCATAATTCTGGTGGCGTTAGGCGTGATTGTGCTGCCGGGGCTACTGGATGGTAAAAAGAAGCATTATGAGGATGAGTTCGCCGCTATCCCATTAGTGCCAAAACCAGGTGATAGTCAGGAGATCGATGCGGTTGGTCCGGTCAGTCAACCTCTGCCTATTGCTCCACCGGAAGGTGCGGCGCAAGCCGTGGATGTCCCCAAAGATGATTCCGCCTCTCAGGCTGCTAATGATGCTGGTAACCCTCCGTCTGAACCGACTATCGTGGCACCGCCAGTGATACAGAGTAAGCCGGTTGAGGTGAAACCTGTTGAGAAGAAACCGGTTGAGGTCAAACCGCTACCGGTAGAGAAAAAACCGCAGGAAGTGAAACCTAAACCTGAGGTTAAACCGGACGTTCAGCCGGAAACTAAACCGGTCACAGAAGAAAAAGCACCGGTGGGGCAGGCTTATGTCGTCCAACTGGGCGCGTTGAAAAACGCAGCTAAAGTGAATGAAATCGTGGCGACGCTGCGCTTGTCAGGTCATCGGGCGTTTACGGTGCCAGCAACGCCGGTTCAAGGCCAAATAACCCGTGTGTATGTCGGGCCAGATGCGTCAAAACAAAAATTGCAATCTGCGCTGCCAGAGCTTAATTCATTAAGCGGCCTGAATGGGCAAGTTAAGCCCTATGGCACGGCGCGTTAAGGTTTATGCCGAGAGTTAAGATATCAGGGTGTACGGGGTTTTTGAGCTAAGTTTGTGCGGCGATTGTTGTTTTTAAAATCGCTGCACTTTAATTTGTCGCGGGTAAGAATTCCCCTACGCAAACGTTTTCTTTTTCTGTTAGAATTCGCCGCGAACAGGATGCAGCGGCGATTTCGTCATTGGAATAGTCATGGTCTGGATTGATTACGTCATTATAGGGATTATCGGATTTTCTGCATTGGTCAGCTTAATCCGAGGTTTTGTCCGTGAAGCATTGTCACTTGTAACATGGGGATGTGCGTTTTTTGTTGCCAGCCATTTTTACACTTACCTTGCTGTCTATTTCACGCGTTTTGAAGATGAAGTAGTTCGCAACGGAATTGCCATCGGCATTTTGTTCATCGCGACATTGATCGTCGGGGCTATTGTTAACTATGTGATTAGTTCGTTGGTTGAACGTACTGGTTTATCAGGAACTGACAGGGTGCTGGGTGTCTGTTTTGGCGCGCTGCGAGGTGTTCTGATAGTCTCTGCCATGCTGTTCTTTCTGGATACGTTTACCGGCTTCTCACAGAGTGTTGACTGGAAACAGTCACAATTAATCCCGCAGTTCAGTTATATAATCAGGTGGTTCTTTGACTACCTGCAGAGCACGTCGAGTTTCTTACCGAATCAATTACCGATTCGGAGCGGCTTATGAGGAAAAGACAACATGTGCGGTATTGTCGGTATCGCCGGTTTTGCACCGGTAAACCAGTCGATTTATGATGCGCTGACGGTGCTTCAGCACCGAGGCCAGGATGCTGCGGGCATCGTTACCATTGATGCCCATAATGGGTTCCGGCTGCGTAAAGCAAACGGCTTGGTGAAGGATGTATTTGAAACCCGGCATATGCTGCGCTTACAGGGGAATATGGGTATTGGCCATGTTCGTTACCCGACGGCTGGCAGTTCCAGTGCTTCCGAGGCTCAGCCTTTCTACGTTAACTCACCGTTTGGCATCACTCTCGCTCATAACGGTAATCTGACTAACGCTCACCAACTGAGAAAGAAATTATTCGAAGTTTCTCGCCGTCATGTGAACACCACTTCTGACTCGGAAATTTTGCTGAATATTTTTGCCAGTGAATTGGACCGTTTCCAACATTATCCGTTGGAATCAGACAATATTTTTGCTGCTGTTGCCGCAACACATCAGTTGATCCGTGGGGCATACGCTTGTGTTGCGATGATTATTGGCCACGGGATGGTCGCGTTCCGTGACCCTAACGGTATTCGCCCGCTGGTTATTGGTAAACGCACGTTAGTTGATGGCCGCAATGAATATATGGTCGCTTCTGAAAGTGTGGCACTGGATACCCTTGGCTTTGAATTCCTGCGGGATGTTGCGCCGGGCGAAGCTGTGTATATCACGGAAAAAGGCCAGTTGTTTACCCGCCAGTGTGCTGAAAATCCGAAATACAATCCGTGCTTGTTTGAGTATGTGTATTTTGCTCGCCCAGACTCCTTTATGGATAAAATTTCTGTCTACAGTGCGCGCGTGCGCATGGGCCAGAAGTTGGGTGCCAAAATTGCCAAGCAGTGGGAAGATCTGGATATTGATGTTGTCATTCCTATCCCGGAAACATCTTGCGATATCGCGCTGGAAATCGCCCGTATTCTGGATAAACCGTACCGCCAGGGGTTTGTGAAAAACCGTTATGTTGGCCGTACCTTTATCATGCCGGGTCAGCAGGAACGTCGTAAATCTGTGCGCCGTAAACTGAATGCCAACCGCGCAGAGTTCCGTGATAAGAACGTCTTATTAGTGGATGACTCTATCGTGCGTGGCACCACATCAGAACAGATTGTCGAGATGGCGCGTGAGGCTGGGGCGAAGAAGGTCTATTTCGCCTCTGCGGCACCGGAAATTCGTTTCCCGAATGTGTATGGCATTGATATGCCAAGTGCGAACGAATTGATTGCCCATGGTCGTGAAGTGGATGAAATCCGCCAGTTGATTGGTGCCGATGCGCTGATTTTCCAGGACCTTAGCGATCTTATCGAGGCAGTACGCGAAGATAACCCAGATATCACCCAGTTTGAGTGCTCGGTCTTTAACGGCGTTTACGTGACTAAAGATGTCGATCAGAGCTATCTGGAATATCTTGAGTCGTTACGTAACGATGATGCGCAGGCATTACGTAATCATAACGAAGCCGAGAATCTGGAGATGCATAACGAAGGGTAATATACCCTTCATACGTCAAACTGCATGTACGTTGGCTGCCATCACTAACCCAAGTCATTGAGTTATCTCAACTCCTTGGGTTCATTTCGTTGCCGCCTTCCTGCAATTTGAATTATTTTGGGTATACCTGGGTATATTTAGCGAAAAGCAGAGCATGAATCAAAAAGGTGCAACCAGCGTTCCGGCGCGGTGCACCTTTTTTGTTATCTAGCCGAGGGCCATGGGTATTGTGGAAAAACGGGGCCAATAACTTGCTAATCCGTACTTGATACGGCAAAGTCGGGCGATATTTCTTTATGTTATGCTCACTCTATAAGGCATAACGTCAGTGCGAGGCTATACCCCATGAAACGACTTATTATCGGCATTAGCGGTGCCAGCGGTGCCATTTATGGCGTACGGCTGTTACAGGTGCTGCAACATGTCGAGGGTGTGGAAACTCATCTTATTCTCAGTAATGCGGCGCGCCAGACGCTGGCGCTGGAAACGGAATTCAGCGTGAAGGATGTGCAGGCACTGGCCGATGTTGTACATGACTCACGTGACATTGCTGCTTGTATCTCATCCGGATCATTCAAAACGCAAGGTATGGTTATTTTACCCTGTTCAATCAAAACGTTATCTGGAATTGTCCATAGCTATACCGAGGGTTTGCTCACCCGCGCCGCGGATGTGATCTTAAAAGAGCGCCGCCCGCTAGTGTTATGTGTGCGTGAAACCCCGTTGCATTTAGGGCATTTACGCCTGCTGGTACAAGCCGCTGAGCTGGGCGCTACCATTATGCCGCCAATGCCTGCGTTTTATCATCGACCACAAACCATTCAAGATATTGTTGATCAGACCGTTAATCGGGTTATCGATCAATTTGACATCGAACTGCCTGAAGACCTGTTTACACGATGGCAAGGCAATAATTAACATTTTTCCCTTAATTGATACATTTGTGCAACATCGCACTGAAATGGGGCGGATTATGCACCACAATGATCCTGTTTTAGAACGCGTATCATGGCATGAGTGTGGTATTCGATTTTTGTATACGACTTGATGCCTGTATTTCGTGGTGATCGTGCTAATTAAGCGGTGGTGGAATTAGCTTTCCTACCAGATGATTACTGGCACGATTACTGCAAATTGATTTATGAACGCTCTGGGTTGTACAGAACATTAACGCGCTTTCTGGCATCGAAAATCAATTTGAGGGTTATGTATGAATAAGAAGATGTTGGTTCTTCCGCTAGTCTTAGCATTAGCTGCTGCCAGCAGTGCTTTTGCTGCCATTCCGAAAGATGTCAAAATTGGTACTGATCCAACTTATGCTCCTTTTGAATCCAAAAATGCCAGTGGTGAATTGGTAGGTTTTGATATCGATATAGCAAAAGAGTTATGCAAACGTATCGATACTAAATGTACTTTTGTTGAAAGTGACTTCGATGCATTAATCCCATCACTCAAAGCCAAAAAAATCGATGCCATTATCTCCTCACTCTCCATCACTGAAAAACGCCAGAAAGAGATTGCTTTCACCGACAAACTTTACGCTGCCAATGCCCGTTTAATCGCGACCAAAGACAGTAAAATCGAGCCAACATTAGTCGCCTTGAAAGGCAAACGTGTTGGGGTGTTGCAAGGCTCTACGCAGGAAGCATTCGCCAATGCTGAGTGGCAGCCAAAAGGTATCGATGTGGTTGCCTATCAAAATCAGGACTTGATCTACGCTGACTTGGCTTCAGGGCGCATTGATGCGGCTTTCCAGGATGAAGTTGCAGGCAGTGAAGGTTTCCTGAAACAAGAAGCGGGTAAAGGCTATGCTTTCGCCGGCCCATCAGTAAAAAATGATCAGTTCTTTGGCGTAGGTACCGGTATGGGCTTGCGTAAAGATGATGCGGAACTGAAAGCGGCGCTGGATAAAGCCTTTGCAGAAATGCGCAAAGATGGCACCTACGACAAGCTCGCGAAAAAATATTTCGATTTTGATGTTTACGGCGGTTAAGCACCTTTGCCGTTAGAGCCTCTGCCGAGAGTGGCAGGGGCCTCTACATGCAATTAAACATAGCAATTAACCAGACTCCTTACTCAGTAAAACAGGATAACCCAGATGCTGGATGGATATTCGAAACTGATATTTGAAGGTGCGCTGGTGACGCTGGAGTTGGCACTGTGTTCAGTGCTGCTGTCAGTGATTATCGGCTTGATTGGTGCCGGTGGAAAGTTATCATCAAACCGGCTGTTATCTGGCTTGTTTGAGTGTTACACCACGCTGATCCGTGGTGTACCCGATTTAGTCTTAATGCTGCTTATCTTCTATGGTTTGCAGATAACCCTAAATAGCATTACTGAATCAATTGGTTTTGAACAAATCAATATTGATCCTCTCTCCGCTGGGATTATTACCCTTGGCTTTATCTATGGTGCTTATTTCACTGAAACCTTCCGTGGCGCATATATGGCCGTACCCAGCGGCCAAATTGAGGCGGCGACGGCATTTGGTTTCACCCCTAGCCAGATTTTCCGCAGAATAATGTTTCCTGCCATGATGCGCTACGCACTGCCGGGTATTGGCAATAACTGGCAAGTCATTCTAAAGGCAACGGCATTGGTCTCTATTCTGGGATTAAATGATGTGGTTAAGGCCACACAGTTGGCAGGCAAAGGGACTTACCAGCCGTTTTTCTTCGCTTTAGTGGCCGGTGTGGTCTATCTCATCTTCACCACGGTATCGAATGGCGTATTACTGTGGCTAGAACGGCGCTATTCCCATGGGGTGAAGAGGGCTGAGCTATGATAGAAATCCTGCAACAATATTGGCAAGCGTTGCTCTGGAGCGATGGCTACCGCTTTACCGGGATGGCTGTCACCTTATGGTTACTTATTTCCTCGGTAGTGATGGGCGGGTTGCTGGCAATTCCTTTGGCCGTCGCAAGGGTAGCCGAACGGCGTTGGATTCGTTTGCCGGTCTGGGTTTTTACTTATATCTTTCGTGGCACGCCTTTATATGTACAATTATTGGTATTCTATTCCGGTATGTACAGTTTAGAGATTGTCCGAGGCAATGACCTGTTAAATGCCTTTTTCCGCAGTGGCTTGAATTGCACTATTTTGGCGCTGACACTGAATACCTGTGCTTATACCACTGAGATTTTCGCCGGTGCCATTCGTTCGGTGCCACACGGTGAAATCGAAGCCGCCAGAGCCTATGGTTTTTCACGTTTTAAATTGTATCGCTGTATTATTTTACCTTCTGCACTGCGTATTGCCTTACCGGCCTACAGTAATGAGGTCATCTTAATGCTGCACTCTACCGCTCTGGCATTTACTGCCACAGTGCCAGATATTCTGAAAATAGCGCGAGATATTAACGCCGCAACTTATCAGCCGTTTTATGCTTTTGGTATTGCTGCCGTACTTTATCTGATTATCTCCTTTACGCTAATTAGCCTGTTCCGCCAGGCAGAGAAACGTTGGCTGGCTCATATAAAACCTCAGGCATCGCATTAAGTACGGAGACCTTATGACTGACACATTAGAAACTAAAATAGCTGAAACCAAACTGTCTGTGACGGAATTGCATAAGCATTACGGTGAACACGAAGTACTCAAGGGCGTTTCACTTTCAGCTAAAGCAGGGGATGTTATCTCCATTATTGGTTCTTCCGGTTCAGGGAAAAGCACCTTTTTACGCTGTATCAACTTTTTGGAAAAACCCAGTGAAGGCTCGATTAGTGTAAATAATCGTGATATCCGTTTGGTACGAGATAAAGATGGGCAGTTGAAAGTTTTTGATAAAAAAGAGCTGCAACTGTTACGAACTCGCCTGACGATGGTATTCCAACATTTTAATTTGTGGAGCCATATGACGGTGTTGGAGAATGTGATGGAGGCGCCGGTTCAAGTCTTGGGGCTGAGTAAGTCAGTAGCCAAAGAGAGGGCTATCCGTTATCTGGATAAAGTCGGAATTGATGAACGCGCACGCGCCAAATATCCGGTGCACCTATCTGGTGGGCAACAGCAACGTGTCTCCATTGCCCGGGCATTGGCGATGGAACCGGATGTATTACTGTTTGATGAACCCACCTCCGCACTGGATCCTGAATTAGTCGGTGAAGTATTGCGTATTATGCAAAAGCTGGCAGAGGAGGGGAAAACTATGGTGGTGGTAACCCATGAAATGGAGTTTGCCCGTCATGTCTCCAGCCATGTTATCTTTTTACACAAAGGCGTAATTGAAGAGGAAGGCCCGCCGGCTGAACTTTTTGGTAACCCAAAGAGTACCCGCTTGCAGCAGTTCCTTTCTGGTGCACTGAAGTAACATCTCTGCGGGATAGCGATTTTATCTATCCCGCAGCAGTTTGATTAAGCTGAGGGTTTGTGCAGCACATTGCGCAGTGCTTCTTCCAGTTCAAAATAACGAAAACCAAAACCGGCTTCTTCCAATCGTTTCGGCACTGCCCGTTGCCCGCCCAACACTAACGCTGCGGATTCACCCAGTAATAAACGAATCGCGGCGACAGGTGTGCGGATAACCGCTGGTCTGTCTAACACGTCGGCCAGCGTGGCAATAAATTGCTCGTTATGTACCGGATAAGGCGAAACCATATTAAATGGACCCTTGAGGCCATCGGTGGTCAGCAAATAATGGATACCATGTACCATATCATCGATATGGATCCAGGGTAGATATTGGCGACCATCCCCTATCGGGCCACCCAATCCAAGACGTAATAGCGGGACCATTTTGGCTAGTGCACCGCCGTGTGGCGCTAATACAATACCGGTGCGTAACAGGCAAACACGGGTATGACTACTTTCAGCCGCCCGCGCCAGATTTTCCCAGCGCTCGCACAACTGATGGGTAAATTCATCATGTGGCGTCTCTTCTTCGGTAACCAGAGCTTGCCCCTGATCACCATAAAAGCCAACGGCGGACCCTGAAATAAATACTGCTGGCGGTGTAGTGCTGGCCTGTATTAGCGTGGTCAGACGCTCGGTTATCTGCCAGCGGCTTTGGCATAGAATTTCTTTTTGCTGCGAGGTCCAGCGTTTTTCCGCAATAGGCTCACCGGCCAGGTTGATTACTGCATCAAAATCATTGAGATCATGTTTATCATCCAGCGTTGACCAGCAGGTGACTTGTGCGCCGAGTACCTGATTTGCCCGCTGAATGTCACGGGTCAGTGCGGTTACTTGATGGGCTTGCGATAAAAGGAAGGCAGTCAGACTGCGCCCTATTAGGCCTGTAGCTCCGGTTATTAATATACGCATAGCCAACCTCCATTTATTCCCTTCTTATTTGAAGCCGCAGAGGTGTTATCTGCGTTCACTTACCCAAATCACTTACTTGATGCCTGAATAGTGGCAGTCTGGTGTCTCTTTCAGCATAGGCTAACCTACGCTCTTCTCCTACGATACTGAGCATATCTTGAGATTAAAATTTTTATCTCATCAGAGCGTCTGGTGAGTCACATCATTTGGAAAAATAAAATTTTTTAACTAAATAAATGCACCAATCTGTCCGATTAATACGGTATTGAGTGCTTAAGTAATACCACTTCGACGGTAGAAAACGGCCGGGATGGTTATTTTTTCTGAGCAACAAGAACGACTATAAGCCATACCCTGATTATTTTTAAAACACTGATTTTGCGAATTTCTGCTAGAGTAAACAGACTAACCTGAATGGACGAGAGGGCAGTTGGCCTTCTCCCTTGTGAAGTTTGGATGTTTTATAAATAAATATTGGGTGTTTTATAAAAACTCACGGTGGCTTATAAATCCTCCGGCTGAGATCTGGTTGTGATCTCATTGTTGTCCATACACTTTTTCAGGTGCGCATGAAGCTAAATATCGAAGTTAATTGTTCTTATGTATGCGAACCCATACATAGACAAGATGGTAGCTTACTGGCAGTAGAGCTATTAAGCCGATTTTCAGCTAAATCGGTTGATTTGCCCATCGATGTTGAAAAGTTTATTAAAGAATTAGATGTCGACGGAAAGACTAATTTATTCCAGGATCAATTGCGTGCAGTAAAAGCCTATAGCGCTTGGTTTATCACGCACCATGTTTTGCTCTCAATCAATATTGATTTTGATTTGGCGGGAGTGATTGTGACTGATGCCGCAACGCGCCAGTTGTTAGATGAGATGCCCTTCCTACGGTTGGAGATCATGGAGACTTTTTCTAATTTATCCGATGGTATGAATAACCCATTGTTACGGGAATTGGCGCAGCGGTATCCGTTATGGCTGGATGATTTGGGCAGCGGCGGCTCCACCTTGAATGCGGTCACAGCCAATATTTTTGAATATGTAAAAATCGATAAGCATTTTTTCTGGCAGCACAATAAGCATACCTTCCCGATCTTAATCAATAACATTAAGAAATATTGCCTCGGTGTCATTGTGGTGGGCGTGGAAAATGAAGATGAGTCAGCGCAACTTAAGGGTAGCAATATTGATGCAATGCAGGGATATTTATTCAATCCTGTGACATTGGATGAATTGGTATCTCAACCCTCATTATAACGGTTTCCTCGTATTGTCGTTCACCTTGCGCTGATATTTTTTTTCATGTCGGCGCTGCTTTTTGCGATAAAATTTTTGCATAACAGATATCGATTTTTATCGGATTAATCCGATCAATTGGATGATAGAATAGGCTTCTTTTATCTCTCATTAAGTGCCATGGCGTTTACGTCGCCTGATTTGCTGAGAGTAGACCTAAGAGAAGACGATATCATGAAGTTAATGTTTGCTTCTGACCTGCATGGTTCGTTGCCCGCAACGGAAAAGGTGTTGGCTACCTTCGAGCGCAGTGGTGCGCAATGGCTGGTGCTATTGGGTGATTTTCTTAACCACGGGCCACGCAATGCGTTGCCCGCAGGTTATCAGCCAGCAGAGGTGGCACAGCGCCTTAATGCCTATAAAGAAAGGGTCATTGCGGTTCGTGGCAACTGCGACAGTGAAGTGGATCAGATGCTATTGCAGTTCCCGATGATGGCGGGTTGGCAGCAGATTATTATGCCAGAAACCCGTCTATTTTTGACGCATGGTCACCTTTATCACCCTGGCGCACTTCCTCCGTTGCGTAATGGTGATGTCTTAGTCTATGGTCATACTCATCTGCCTGAAGCTCGGTGGCAGGGAGAGGTTATTTGCTTTAATCCAGGTTCGGTCAGTATCCCCAAAGGTGGGTACCCGGCAAGTTATGGCATGTTAGAAGAGGGGGTTTTACAGGTTCTGACCCTACATAATGATGAATCTGTCACCCAATTGAATTTAAAAAAACTATTATAAATAGTTAGTTACCCAAAGTGATTGACGTTATGTCAGAGGGTAAACATATAATTAACAATTGCGCGAGTCTCACCGCGCCCAGATAGAAGGTTTCAGAGGATGGTGGAGCAAAATCCAGCAGCAGTCATCGAGTGGGTTGATATTGTTGATGAGCAAAATGACGTTATTGCTCAATCCAGCCGTCAACAAATGAGAGCTCAACGACTACGCCACCGTGCTACCTATATTGTGGTGCACGATGGAATGGGGAAAATTCTGGTACAACGTCGTACCGAGAGTAAAGATTTCTATCCCGGTAAACTGGATGCCACTGCGGGGGGGGTGGTGCAGAGTGGTGAAAACTACCTGGAATCTGCGCGGCGTGAGGCAGAGGAAGAGTTAGGGATAGCCGGTGTCCCGTTTGCCGAACATGGCCTGTTTTATTTTGAAGAAGAGTGCTGTCGGGTATGGGGCGGATTATTCAGTTGCGTGTCCCATGGGCCGTTTGCACTACAGGCTGAGGAAATTGAAGAAGTATGCTGGATGGTACCGGAAGATATCACTGCCCGTTGTGACGAATTTACCCCTGACTCTCTGAAAGCGCTGTCACTGTGGCTGACGCGCAACAATGAGCAGGATTACGGTAAAATTACCCCACGCGAAGATTGACTCCCGCTTAGCCATAAAAAAAGCCCCTTCTCAGGGGCTTTTGTGTATCTCACCGTCATCCCACTGATTATCTTACAATAATACCCAGCAAGATACCCAGCGCACCAAAGTCGGCATCACTGAATGTGGTATTGGCAAAGCCGATATCACCCAGCACTGGCAGTAGGAAGACTGGCAGGAAGGTAATCAACAAGCCCTGTGCGAAGGCACCTAAAATAGCGCCACGGCGGCCACCGGTTGCATTACCAAATACACCCGCTGCCGCACCAACGAAGAAGTGAGGAACGACGCCTGGGATAATCACGGTCATGTTCATCAAATAGAGCGCGAACATACCGATAAGACCTGCGGCAAAGCTGCTCAGGAAGCCAACCAGAACCGCATTAGGTGCATAAGGGAACACCACCGGGCAATCCAATGCAGGTTTTGCATTAGGAACTAACTTATCTGAAATCCCTTTAAATGCTGGCACTATCTCAGCAATAACCATACGTACACCTTGCAGGATGATGTACACACCTGCGGCGAAAGTGATGGATTGCATCAGCGAGAACATGAACCAGTTCTTACCGCCACTCAGGCTTTTCACTACTTCCGGCCCGGCGAACAGGCAAGTCACGATGAAAATGATACACATGGTGAATGAGATAGCCACTGGCGTATCACGCAGGAACAGCAAGCTTTTCGGCACATTCATATCTTCAGTCGAATGTTCTTTATTACCGAATTTGCTACCAATAAAGCCAGCCAGCACATAAGACAAGGTAGAGAAGTGGCCAATTGCCACATCATCAGAACCGGTCACTTTTTTCATGTAAGGGTGGGCAATGGCTGGGAAGAACACCATCGCAACCCCAACCACCAACGAACCGATCACAATCAGTGTCACGCCACTGATACCTGCGGTGGCCAGAATTACTGCCACCATCATCGACATAAACAGGGTGTGGTGACCGGTCAGGAAGATAAATTTCCATGGCGTAAAGCGGGCAATCAGAATATTGATCACCATAGCGAAGAACATAATCATCGCCATCTCTTTACCAAAACTCTTTTGTGCCACAGAAACGATCGCTTCGTTATTTGGCACCACGCCCTGAATACCGAAAGCGTGTTGGAAGATATTGGCAAAATCACCCAGAGATGAAACCACCAGGCCAGCACCCGCACCTAAAATCACAAAGCCCATGATGGTCTTTACGGTGCCTTTAATACACTCAGTCACCGGTTTTTTCTGGGCAATCAGGCCGATTAACGCGATCAAACCGACCAGAACAGCCGGCTCAGAAAGCACATCACTCATTAAGAAACGAAAGAAATCCATACCAGCCTCCGCTTACAGCGCGCCTAATTCAGTTAATGCCACAGACAAACGTTCTTTCATGGCTTTTTTATCAATCATGTTATCAAGAGCAACGATTTTGCCACCAACGGCCTGAGCAATGAGCTGTTCGGCAATATCTTTGGTACCGATGAAGATGTCGCTTGGTGTCCCTTTGGCAGAGCCAAGATCCACATGATCCACTTCGGCTGTGACTGCCAGCTCTTTCAGAATACTTTTGATGCTGATTTCCATCATCAGGCTGGTACCTAAGCCGTTACCGCAAACCACTGTAATTTTCATTTTTTTTCCCCTTAAAATTATTATCCGTACAGAATGCTGTGATTAATAACGCGCAATGACAGATTGGATCTCTTGCGGCGTTTGCGCATTAAGTAGGGTTTGTACATCGTTATCGTTATCGAACAACTGAGCGAGTTGAGAAATAGCCTCGATGTGGCTGTTGCTGTCTGTCGCGGCTAACACTATGAGCAGTTTGACCGGGTCATTACCTTCAGCATTAAAAGTGACACCCTCGGTAATGACGGTTAATGCCAAAGCGAGTTTATTCACACCTTCTTCCGGGCGGGCATGTGGCATCGCAATGCCGGGGCCGACGACGTAATAAGGGCCAATCGCCTCATGGGAGCGATAAATAGCCTCGACATAACGCGCTTCAATAGAGCCATTATCAATCAGTGGCTTACATGAAATGGCGATGGCATCACGCCAGTCTTTTGCCTGGCTAACCACCTGAATGACGTCTGACGTTAACAGTGTTTTTAACATGATATTGATGACTCCCGATGACTGTTAACCTGAGAGTAGATAGTTATCGTTGCTATTAATGTGACGAATATCTCAATTGGTAGCGCTACCTGATAGCGCTATCAAATTTTGTGATAGCGCTATCATTTGTCGCGTCAGGGCCTTTGGCTATCTCGGAATAAGCCATATACAATGCAATGTATTGTCGAGACCCCGCGGACTGGCTTGTTTTATCCAGACAGAAAATTTTAATCGACAAGAAATTTTAATTAGGCAGGAACTCAGCATGGAAAAAACGCGCAAGCGCCGTAATACCGGGCGGGTCACTCTATCGGATGTGGCGAATTACGCTGGGGTAGGGTCGATGACTGTTTCCCGAGCGCTGCGAACGCCGGAGCAGGTTTCAGATAAGTTACGTGAGAAGATAGAGCAAGCGGTTGAAACATTGGGATATATTCCCAATCGCACGGCAGGGGCTTTGGCTTCGGGGCATAGTGATACCGTGGCGGTTTTGATTCCGTCGCTGACCGATAAAGCCAGCTCCCGATTTATGCAGGCGCTGCAACAGATTCTGAACAAAAATGAATTTCAGTTATTGCTGGGTTGCCATGAATATAGTCAGCGGAAAGAAGCTGAAATACTGATGACGTTACTGCAAAGCAATCCGGCAGCCGTGGTGATATTTGGCTCACAACTGGCAGATAAAACCTATCAACTGCTCGAGCGGGCCAATATTCCTACCGTTAATGTGGTGGGGTCCTATTTTAAAGGGGCGAAAATTACCCTTGAGGCGGCATTTTTTGAATCCGCTTATGCATTAAGCCGTCATTTACTGGAGCGCGGCTATCACAATATTGGTTTTATTGGCGCTCATATGGATAACCGCTTACAACGTCAGCAACTGAATGGCTGGCATAAAGCGATGCTGGAACATTATAAAAATGCTGATCAAACCGTCACCACACCAGAAACAGCCAGCTTACAGTTTGGTCGCTATGCCTTGACGGAAATTCTGCAACGCCAACCTGAGCTGGATGCTGTTATTTGCAGCCACGAAGATATCGCTTTGGGAGTACTGTTTGAATGCCAACGTCGCTTGCTGAAAATTCCCGGCGGGATCGCAGTTGCCTGCCTGGATGGTTCTGATAACTGCGATCAGACTCACCCGACGCTGACTTCGATGCGTATCGATTACCGGAAGATGGGTAAAGATGCTGGCAAGATGTTGATCGAACTGCTCGAGAGCGATGAAGATGACGAATGGAGTGAACCCGTTAGCCAGAGTTTCAACTATAAATTTGAGCCACGGCAAAGTACCTGAAGCTCGCGCCAAGCAATAAAGGAAAACCGCCCCGCAGGGCGGCCTACCGGGCTTACTTGCCTGACGTGTTGATTATTACCGTGATTGAGTTGTTGAAAATACGCCAACCCCCATTCCCGGATGTTAACAACGCACCAAATACAACGAGCACAATACAAAAGTATCGTTTCATTGTGCGGTCCATGCTTAAACCGCTTCACGCCAGCACCACCGGTGATACTACCGTGAATACAAGCGCTGGGGTGCGCCTGCGTTTACGGCCATTGGATATCCTTCCCTTAAACCGATGCCCGCTTGCTTAAGGCGGCGAAAAGGCCCAACGCGATTGTACACTAATGCATCCGCAGCAGATACTTGACAGTGAATAGCAACTGGCCCAAACTGTTCTGGCTGGGGTGCACTTGCGATACGTTGGTAGCTGTTGTTTTGATACCAACAACCCCGCTGGAATGGCCGCTTACCGGACCAGCACAGAGAAACCGCCTATATGGCGGTTTTTTTGTTGGCGTATTTTACCGATGCGGTCTTTTGGCGAGTGTGGTTGCGAGGTGAAAGCGTTCTAACCAATCGCTTTGCCAACAAACAAAAACGCCAGCACAAGGCTGGCGTTTCTTAGACAACGTAATCTTAGAATTAAGATGCGCTGGCGTCAGCCTGAGCGGATTGAATCGCCGTTAGTGCTACGGTATAGACGATATCGTCAACCAATGCACCACGGGACAAATCGTTAACTGGCTTACGCATGCCTTGCAGCATCGGCCCGATAGAGATCAGGTCAGCAGAGCGTTGCACCGCTTTATAGGTAGTGTTACCGGTGTTCAAGTCTGGGAAGATGAACACGGTGGCTTTACCTGCAACCGGTGAGTTAGGCGCTTTGGATTTAGCCACATCCGCCATGATTGCCGCGTCATATTGCAACGGACCATCGATGATCAAATCTGGGCGTTTTTCCTGTGCCAGACGGGTCGCTTCACGTACTTTTTCGACATCGCTACCCGCACCGGAATTACCGGTAGAGTAAGAGATCATCGCCACACGTGGTTCAATGCCGAATGCCGCAGCAGAATCCGCAGATTGGATAGCAATCTCAGACAGTTGTTCAGCCGTTGGATCTGGGTTGATTGCACAGTCACCATAAACCAGAACCTGGTCAGGCAGCAGCATAAAGAACACCGAAGAAACCAGTGAACTGCCCGGCGCGGTTTTGATCAACTGCAATGGTGGGCGGATGGTGTTTGCGGTGGTATGTACTGCACCGGAAACCAGACCATCAACTTCACCTTTTTCCAGCATCAGGGTGCCGAGAACGACGTTGTCTTCCAACTGTTCACGCGCGACCACTTCGGTCATGCCTTTGCTCTTACGCAGCTCAACCAGACGCGGAACATATTGCTCACGTACAGCAACAGGATCGATGATTTCAACGCCTTTGCCCAGCTCAACACCTTGCGCGGCAGCAACGCGTTGGATCTCTTCTGGGTTACCCAGCAGCACACAAGTTGCGATACCGCGTTCAGCACAGATAGAAGCGGCTTTAACGGTACGTGGCTCATCGCCTTCTGGCAGCACGATGCGTTTACCCGCTTTACGGGCCAATTCGGTCAGCTCGTAGCGGAATGCTGGTGGTGACAAGCGACGTGAACGCTCAGACGTTGCACTCAGAGAGTCAATCCAATCACTGCTGATATGGCTGGCAACATAGTTTTGCAGCTTTTCAACACGCTCATGGTCATCTGCAGGGACTTCCAGATTGAAGCTTTGCAGGCTCAAAGAGGTCTGCCAAGTATTGGTATCAACCATAAATACTGGCAAGCCAGTTTGGAAGGCACGTTCACATAGGCTGTTGATACGCTCATCAATAGCGTAACCGCCAGTCAACAGGATGGCACCAATTTCAACGCCATTCATGGCTGCCAAACAAGCAGAAACCAACACATCAGGACGGTCGGCTGAGGTAACCAGCAGAGAACCCGGGCGGAAGTGTTCCAGCATATGCGGAATGCTACGAGCACAGAAAGTCACAGATTTAACGCGGCGAGTGTTGATATCACCTTGGTTAATGATGGTGGCTTTCAGGTGCTTGGCCATATCAATGGCGCGAGTTGCAATCAACTCGAAGCTCCACGGCACACAGCCCAGAACTGGCAGTGGGCTGTTGGCAAACAGTTGGCTTGGATCGATGTTCGCGACGCTGGCCTTGGTGGAATCATCAAAGATTTCAGACAGGTCAGGGCGGGTACGGCCTTGTTCATCAACCGGCGCATTCAATTTGTTAATGATAACGCCAGTGATGTTTTTGTTTTTACTGCCACCGAAACTGGAACGAGCCAGTTCGATACGCTCTTTCAACTGATCTGGTGAGTCATTACCCAGAGCAATGACAAAGACGATTTCAGCATTCAGGGTTTTAGCAATTTCATAGTTCAATGCATTGGCAAACTGATGTTTGCGTGTTGGCACCAAGCCTTCGACCAGAACCACTTCTGCGTCTTTGGTATTTTCGTGATAACGGGCAACAATCTCTTCCATTAACACGTCTTGCTGGTTAGAACTCAGCAAGGTTTCCACATAACCCATATTCAGCGGCTCAGCAGCAGTGATGCTGGAGTTCGCACGAATGATGGTGGTGGTTTGGTCAGGTGCATCATCACCGGCACGAGGCTGGGCGATTGGCTTGAATACGCTCAGGCGTACACCTTTTTGTTCCATGGAACGGATGACACCCAAGCTTACGCTGGTTAAACCAACGCTGGTGCCGGTAGGAATCAACATTATTGTACGGGACACGGCTAAACCTCTTTACGGTTATGCCCTTCGTCCTTGAAGCCGCAGGGTTGTTGGCTACGCTCATGCACCCGAATTACTGACCTGAGTCAGCTCATCGGGATTTATTCGCTTGCCGCCTACCTGCAACTCCAATGACTTTGGGGACATCCTTCGCCCTTGAAGCCGCAGGGTTGTTGGCTACGCTCATGCACCCGAATTACTGACTAGTCGTTGACCTTAAAGTAAATAAGCTCATCGGGATTTATTCATTTGCCGCCTACCTGCAACTTCAATGACTTTGGGTATATGTCAAAAACTCTTACGCAGTCAGACGGGCTGCGTCTTGTGCGATGACCAGCTCTTCATTGGTTGGGATAACCAGAGCCAGGCGGCTGCCCTCTTTGGTGATGGTGCCTGATTTACCAAAGCGTGCTGCCAGGTTGCGTTCGTGGTCAATTTCAAAGCCCAACAGGCCCAGTTTGTTCAAAGTCAGTTCACGTACCATTGCGGCGTTCTCACCAATACCGCCGGTGAAGACCACGGCATCCAGACGACCATCCATCAGCGCAGTATATGCACCGATGTATTTCGCCAGGCGATGACAGAACACATCCATTGCGCGGCGTGCATCTGCTTTAGTTGCATAGTTGTCTTCAACATAACGGCAGTCACTGGTGACTTCAGTCAGGCCCAGCAGGCCAGATTCTTTGGTCAACAGCTTGCTGATCTGTTCCATGCTCATGCCCATGGCATCATACAAATGGAAAATGATCGCCGGGTCGATATCACCACTACGGGTGCCCATGACCAAACCTTCCAGTGGTGTCAGGCCCATAGAGGTATCAACACATTTACCGTTACGAACCGCAGTGACAGAACCACCGTTGCCCAAATGGCAAGTGATAACGTTCAGTTCTTCCAGCGGTTTGTTCAGGGTTTTAGCGGCTTCCTGACTGACGTAGAAGTGGCTGGTGCCGTGTGCGCCATAGCGACGGATACCGTTTTCTTTGTATAAACGGTACGGCAGGGCGTAGAGATAAGACTCTTCCGGCATGGTCTGATGGAAAGCGGTGTCAAAGACAGCGACATTTTTATCAGCCAGATTTGGGAATGATTTCAACGCTTCAGCGATACCAATCAAGTGAGCTGGGTTATGCAGTGGTGCAAATGGGATGGAATCTTTGATACCCTGAATAACTTCTTCGGTAACGATAGCTGATGCTGTAAATTTCTCGCCACCATGAACAATGCGGTGACCGATAGCTGTCAACTGAGCGGAAAGCTCTGGTTTTTGTGCCAGAATAGTATTAACAATGAAATTCAGTGCTTCGCTGTGTGCTGCACCAGCACCCAATGCTGCTTCCTGTTTGCCACCATCAAGTTTCCATTTGATGCGGGCTTCAGGCAGATGGAAGCATTCGGCTAAACCAGAGAGGTGTTCTTCACCGTTGGTCGCGTCGATGATAGCAAATTTTAGGGAAGAGCTACCGCAGTTAAGAACCAGTACTAGCTTACTCGACATGGAAGTACCTATTTTATAGTCGTGTTCAACATTTGTTTTGCAAAAACAGCGCGCATGCGACATTTTTGATGCAAAAACAGCGAAAAACATATGGTTAATAAAACGTCAATCATTCCAAAAGCGTAGCGCATATTGGCGTCGACATTAATGATTAACATCATGCGATAGAGAAAAAGGCATGATGATGGAAAAATCGCGGATTAAACGTTAAGTGCAAACGTTAAAACCTGGTGGTAAAAATCGGTGCGATTTAACAAAAATGATTTAAAAGCTGCAAAAAGTTGACATATTTAGTGTCATCTTCTAGCGGCCAAAAGGCCGAGTTAGGATACCGATAGCGGAGCCTAAAAACAAAATATATTTAACAGACTAATTTTTAGTTTGTGGATTACAAAAAAAATTTTAATTTTTGCTTGTGAAGTTGAGGTGAGCCATGACAACAAAACCCTCTGATTCTGTAAGTTGGTTTCAGGTACTCCAGCGCGGCCAGCTTTATATGAAGACCTGGCCTGCCGATAAGCGCCTGGCGCCGATGTTTCCCGAAAATCGCGTGGTTACGGCGACACGCTTTGGTATCCGCTTTATGCCACCACTGGCCATTTTTACCCTGACCTGGCAGATAGCCCTCGGTGGCCAGTTGGGACCAGCCATCGCTACGGCGCTGTTCGCCTGTGGTTTACCATTGCAAGGGTTATGGTGGTTAGGCAAGCGCGCGATAACCCCGTTACCGCCAACCTTACTCCAGTGGTTCCATGAGGTACGTAACAAGCTAACAGAAGCGGGGCAGGCTGTTGCGCCTATCGAGCAGACGCCGACTTATCAATCCCTGGCCGATGTGCTGAAACGAGCCTTCAAACAGTTGGATAAAACGTTTCTTGATGACCTCTAGTGGCGGTTTCATGCCAGCGGGCTTTTATGCCTCACAGGATTAGTGGTGCAAAATCCCCTGTCAAATCAAAGTATGGCCCAAGCCTGTGTGCGATGATTTCCTCATTATTTATGTCTTAGGAGTTAGTGATGGATATGACCAACGCCCAACGACTGATTCTGTCGAATCAGTACAAAATGATGACCATGCTGGATCCGGAAAATGCTGAGCGTTATCGTCGCCAGCAAACCATTGTCGAGCGCGGCTTTGGTTTGCAGATGCGTGAATTGGACCGTGATTTTGGTGAGATGAGCGAAGATACTTGCCGTACTATCATTAATATCATGGAGATGCACCACGCCCTGCAAGTCTCCTGTGGTAACCTGAAAGACAAGCAAGACTTGGATGAACGCCGTATCGCGTTCCTCGGTTTTGATGCTGCTACCGAATCCCGTTACCTGAGTTATGTGCGCTTTATGGTCAATACCGAAGGGCGCTACACCCATTTTGACTCAGGGACTCATGGTTTCAACTCTCAAACCCCAATGTGGGATAAATACCAACGTATGCTGGCTATCTGGCAATCATGTCCACGCCAATACCATTTGAGTGCTGTTGAAATTTCGCAAATTATCAATGCCTGATAGCGCGTAACTTGTTTGCTATCAGTAAGTTGAAAAATAGTTTTACTGATGAGGATGTGCTTGTGGAGTGTAAAGGTTTTCTTTTTGATTTGGACGGGACTTTGGTTGATTCTTTACCTGCTGTCGAACGAGCCTGGATTGGCTGGGCACAAGGTCGAGGCATCAACCCAGCAGAAGTTCTTGATTTTATCCATGGCAAACAAGCAATTACCTCTTTACGTCATTTTATGTCGGGTGCAAGTGAGGCTGAAATTCAGGCTGAGTTTCTGGCATTAGAGCAGGTTGAAGCTAATGATACCGATGGTGTGAGCGCATTGCCGGGGGCGGTGGCGCTGTTGGAGCGACTAAACAGCCTGTCTATTCCGTGGGCTATTGTCACTTCAGGCTCAGTACCGGTCGCTTCTGCGCGCCGTGCCGCCGGCCATCTGCCGGTACCTGAAGTGTTTATCACCAGCGAACAAGTTAAGCACGGCAAACCGCAACCAGATGCTTATCTGCTGGGGGCCGAGCGCTTAGGGCTGGCACCGGCTGATTGTATCGTAGTAGAAGATGCCCCTGCGGGGATTTTGTCAGGCTTGGCGGCGGGCTGTCAGGTGATTGCGGTCAATGCTCCGGCTGATACTCCCAAACTTGATCAGGTTGATTTAGTGCTCAGTTCGCTGGAGCAGATTAGCGTTGAGGTTACCGCTAACGGCGCGCGGGTTGTGCGAGTAGGTTAATTTTTCGCCAGATACCTTAATGTCACCACTGAGAGCGCCTGATGGCGCTCTTTTACTGTCTGGCACCTCACAAATTGATAAACTTTTTTCAGGAAAAAAACACAATAAAACCCTTTGTGGGATGGTAAGCACATAAATTTGCAGTCATTATTGATCTCAGACAGCGGCCGCTGCTGATTTTAATGTTTTACTGCCAGAGCCGGATATTCCCTTTCACTTTTTGCCAACGAGGCCATTTTGAACCGCGAACTATTGTGGGTGTTGACGCTACTTCTAATAGCTATTGTGCTGTTTACTACCAATAAACTGCGCATGGACGTGGTAGCTCTGTTGGTCATTATTGCCTTTGTGATGAGTGGTACGTTGTCATTAGGTGAGGCGACCAGCGGATTCAGTGATCCTAACGTGATATTGATTGCGGCGCTGTTTGTTATTGGTGAAGGGTTGGTCAGAACCGGTGTTGCTTATCAGGTGGGTGATTGGCTGGTCAAGGTCGCCGGTCACAGTGAAACCAAAATGCTGGCGTTATTAATGGTAACGGTTGCCGGATTAGGCGCTTTTATGAGCTCTACCGGAGTGGTGGCAATCTTTATCCCAGTGGTATTGAGTGTTGCCAGCCGGATGAAAATTTCGCCGGGGCGGTTAATGATGCCGCTAAGTTTTGCCGGCTTGATAAGTGGCATGATGACGCTGGTGGCAACGCCACCAAATATGGTAGTTAACAGTGAATTACTGCGCGAAGGTATCAAAGGGTTTGGCTTCTTTGGCGTTACCCCTATCGGCATTATCATTTTGCTGATGGGTGTCGCTTATATGTTAGTGGCTCGGCGCTGGCTGGGCGGGAAGCAGGAAAGCTCAGAGAAAGAACAGCAATGGAAACGCCGCACTTTCCGTGACCTTATCCGCGATTATAAACTGACTGGCCGTGCGCGCCGTTTGGCTATCCGCCATGATTCTCCTTTGATTGGCCGTTCTCTTGACGAACTGCATCTGCGCGCCCGCTATGGGGCGAATGTGGTGGGGATTGAACGCTGGAAGCGCTTCCGGCGTGTGATGGTGAGTGCCACCGGTTCATCTGAATTACACGAGAACGATGTCTTACTGATCGATATGTCAGATTGCGACATAGATTTACGTGAATTTTGCACTGAACAGATGCTGGAACCGATGGTGCTGCGCGGTGAATACTTCTCAGAGCAGGCGCGCAACGTCGGGATGGCCGAGGTTTCGCTCATTCCTGATTCCGCTCTCTTGGGAAAGAGTCTACGTGAAGTCACTTTCCGTACCCGCTATGGTTTGAATGTGGTGGGTATTCGTCGTAATGGTAAGACTTTGGAAGGCAAACTGGTTGATGACAAATTACAGTTTGGCGATATCTTACTGGTGATCGGTGATTGGAAACTGATTCGCCAGTTGCAGTTAAAGACCCGTGATTTCATCGTACTGAACCTGCCGGCGGAAGTGGATGAAGTGGCACCGGCCATTTCGCAAGCCCCACATGCATTATTCTGTCTGGCGTTGATGGTTGCCATGATGATGACCGACGAGGTGCCAAATGTGATTGCGGCATTGGTCGCCTGTTTGCTGATGGGTCAGTTCCGATGTATTGATATGGAAAGTGCTTATCGTTCAATCCATTGGCCGAGCTTGATTTTAATCATCGGGATGATGCCCTTTGCACAAGCATTGCAAAAAACCGGTGGGGTAGATTTGATTGTCCGTGGTTTGATGGATGTGGCCGGTGGGATGGGGCCGCGCGTCATGCTGCTATGTTTGTTTGTGTTGTGTGCCACGATTGGGCTGTTTATCTCTAATACTGCCACGGCAGTTCTAATGGCACCGATTGCGATTGCTGCTGCGCGGGAGATGTCGGTCTCGCCGTATCCCTTTGCGATGATTATTGGTATTGCAGCTTCAGCGGCCTTTATGACGCCGGTTTCGTCACCGGTGAATACCTTAGTATTGGGGCCAGGTGGTTATAAATTCGGTGATTTTGTCCGCATGGGGGTGCCATTTACGATATTAGTCATGATTGTTAGTGTGATGGTGGTGCCGGTGCTGTTCCCATTCTGATTATCCTGCGTCGGGAAAGTAGTGTTAGGTTCGGTTGCCAAGCTTCTGTGCTCACTTAGATTCAGGAACCTCAACCGGTTAAGGGTGTGTTGGCGCACACCCTTAACAATCCCGCGCCTACGCACGTATCGCCTGCCCACTGCGTGGGTTTCCTCACTCATCATTTTGCTGGCGGGACGGCTATTATAGCCTCTTCGAGGCTACCCTCCGGGCCAACGCAAGCGTTGTTCAAAACTGCTTCGCAGTGTTGTCGCGTCCCTGCTCATGACGCCTAAATCCGCCGTCCTTGGAGGATTTCCCTGGCTATATTCTTCACTCGGCGGCTCAAATGTGCTTTTAAACGTCAAGGGCTGGAATATTCGTTGCTGGTTAATCCAGCGAATCGAGGCTGATTTCATCCAGTGATAGGCTAAAGCTGGGCACAAACACCTCCATAAAGTAATCCATTTCTGGGCTTTGGCGCATCGCGAGGGTTTTCTCCAACCGCGCTTTGGCTTGAATAAACTCGTTATTACCCGCCGATAACTCTTCCAGACATTTTAGATAAGCACACAGGGCATCAGCTTGTTTAACCAGCGCTTTCTCTTCTTCGCTGTAATAGTGCTCATCCAGCAGACAGCGGAAATCATATTGTAACTCTTGCGGCAGCATTTCGATCAGTTTCTGTTGGGCAACTTTTTCGATCTTTTTGTATTCGTGGGCGATTTGTGGATTGTAATACTTGATAGGTGTAGGTAAATCCCCGGTAATCACCTCGCTGGCATCGTGGTACATCGCCAGCAGCGCAATACGATCGCCATTGAGATTGCCGTTAAACTTACGGTTCTTAATGATAGCTAGCGCATGAGCGACAAATGCTACCTGCAAACTGTGTTCAGAGACATTCTCAGTGCGAACATTGCGCATCAGCGGCCAGCGGTTGATCAGTTTCAGACGAGATAGATGGGCGAAGAAGTGACTCATTATTTACTCTCTTTGTACTTTTTAAGTGCAGGCATGGGGGTAGTTTATCAGATCGGGTTTCAGTTGATGCGCGATTAGTTCGGTTGTTAAAACTTCAATGTTCCACCTGGCCCCGGTAGCTTCAACCGGTCAAGGGTGTGTTGGCGCACACCCTTAACAATCCCGCGCCTACGCACGTATCGCCAGCCTGCTGCGCAGATGCCCTCGGTTCATCATTTCGCTGACGGGACGGCTTTACGCGGGTCCCTCCGCATGACGCCTAAATCCGGCGTCCATGCCGGATTTCCCTACCTTCATTCTTCACTCGGCGGCTCAAATGTGCTTTTAACATCAACGCCAAAACCTGGTTTTTGGCCTTTGATGTTGAGCGCAATTAGGAATATTGCCGACAAGAAGTGAGGGTAGAGTGAGCAGGCATGGACGCCTGCGAAAAGCGCGCTTGGGCAGGGATGCCCATCGTGCTGGCTCGTCAGCCCGAAGGACGCAGGCGGTTTACCCGCAGGGCAATATTTCGCGCAAGCGCGGGATTGCATAAGGGGCCACGCTTATGGCCCCTTTGCCGGTTGGTTCATCGGCGGTTCAGTTGGCTCAGGTGCTTTAACAACCGAACCGGATCACTGAGCAAACATTTACTTACTGGTGGTAGGTCTCCAAAAACCGCCCCAGTTTCCTCACTGCCATCTCCAGCTCATCCACGCGCGGTAACGTTACAATCCGCACATGATCAGGATAGGGCCAGTTAAAGGCGCTGCCTTGAACCAACAGCACTTTTTCCTGCAATAGCAGATCCAATACCAGTTTCTGATCATCTTTCAGGTTAAAACGCTTCTGATCAATACGTGGGAACATATACAACGCGCCTTGAGGTTTCACGCAGGAAACCCCCGGTATTTGGTTGATCAGTTCCCAGGCACGGTCACGCTGTTCGTACAAGCGCCCGCCTGGCTGAATAAACTCGCTAATGCTCTGATAACCACCTAATGCCGTCTGAATGGCATGCTGCATAGGCACGTTGGCGCACAGACGCATTGATGCCAGCATCTCTAAACCTTCAATATAACCTTTAGCGTGTTTTTTAGGACCATTCAGCACCATCCAGCCCTGACGGAAACCGGCAACACGGTAAGTTTTGGATAAACCATTGAAGGTCACAGTTAACAAATCAGGTGCCAGAGCCGCAATAGAATGATGCTGAGCCTCGTCATATAAAATCTTATCGTAGATCTCATCGGCGAAAATAATCAGGTCATTTTGACGGGCGATTTCAACAATCTCCAGTAACAGCTCTTTGCTGTATACCGCGCCGGTCGGGTTATTCGGGTTGATAATCACAATCCCACGGGTACGCGGCGTGATTTTACTACGGATATCATCTAAATCAGGGAACCAGCCCGACTCTTCATCACACATATAATGTACGGCGGTACCACTTGAAAGCGAAACTGCCGCCGTCCATAACGGATAATCTGGTGCAGGTACCAGCATTTCATCGCCCAGATTCAGCAATGCTTGCATGGATTGCACGATCAGCTCAGAGACCCCGTTTCCAATGTAGATATCCTCGACTGTCAGGTCACGCATATCCCGTGCCTGATAGTGCTGCATAATAGCTTTGCGCGCCGAAAACAGGCCTTTGGAATCGCAATAGCCCTGTGCAGTTGGCAAATTACGGATCACATCCACCAGAATTTCATCGGGTGCATCGAAACCAAACGGGGCAGGGTTGCCGATGTTCAGTTTCAGAACTTTATTACCTTCTTCTTCAAGACGCTTAGCTTCTTTTAGCACTGGTCCACGAATGTCGTAACAGACGTTGTCCAGTTTGCTGGATTTCTCAATGGGGGACATAAAAAATTGAGCCTTTTGCTGGTAAAAGCGTGTCCTCAGCGTGGAACACTGCAAGGTATCCAATGTACTCCGACGCTGCTGCTTTTTGAAGTTCTATGCACATCTTTAGTGCCAATGGCTGCTCTTATTTTAAATGACTACCAGCTTCATTGGTGTGGAACATAACCGATGTTTTTGTCTTTAAACCCACTGGTTTACGCCTTATTTATTGGATTATCTGGGTTTTTATTCTGTCTAATTGCATGACATACAGCAGTTACCAACAAAATATATCTATAAGATGAGGTTCACTTTCGCTGCCAAAATCGCGGGTTGATACCGGTGATAATGAGACGCGATTATGCTGCATCCTATTAACCGGGATCTCAATCCAACAATTTATATCATCATACATATTATTAAGATGTGAAAAGAAACAAAACTGTAGATAGGAAAACTATTAAGAATAATTAATGTTAACTAGGCTGAATCTTAGAGAATAGCTATAAGTCG
>NZ_JAZGQE010000160.1:0-10818 GCF_048593885.1 Yersinia sp. 1252 StPb PI
TAAGTTTCTTTCTATTATTTGAACTGGATGATGCCGTTATTTCCCTGATGTTACTGTCGTGGATTTTCTTTTTACTGGCAAGGTGGCATTGGCCGGTTGTGATGTTAAATTTATTAGGCGTCATCGGCATATTTTGGTTTTTCGCATCAGGTTTTGTCGAGATGAAACATCATAAGAATATTATTATTAACGCGCTAATTAAGGTTTCCTTGCTGGACAGTATTCTGTTTCTTATTTTCTCATTAAGCTTATTTATTAATATGCTGTTTTGGTTGGAGGCATGGCAACGGGAGCGGTTGTCCACCATTACCAACATTGTGCGATAAAAAATGCCGGTTGGGTTTCCCCTGACCGGCATTTTTGCTATTTCCTGACAATTTAGTTATTCCCTGACAACCACTTTCGTCAGAGAACTCTGTCATACATCAAATCATTTCACTTGCATGCCGGGTTGGGCACCACTGTCTGGGCTAAGCAGGAAGATATCTTTACCGCCAGGGCCTGCTGCCATCACCATACCTTCTGAAAGACCGAAGCGCATTTTGCGTGGTGCCAGGTTAGCCACCATCATGGTCAATCGGCCTTCCAATACTTTCGGGTCAGGATATGCAGAACGGATGCCAGAGAAGACCTGGCGAGTTTGGCCGCCGATATCCAAAGTCAATTTCAATAACTTATCAGAGCCTTCAACAAATTCTGCCTGCTGAATCAGCGCAATACGCATATCCACTTTAGCAAAATCATCAAAACTGATGGTTTTCTGAATCGGAGAGTCAGCTAATGGCCCGGTGGCTACCACTGTTGGTGCCATATCCGCTTTAGACGAAGTAACCATTTCGTTAACTTTATCTAAATCGATACGATTGAACAGGGCTTTAAAGGTATTGATCTGATGGCCTAACAGCGGTTGTTGAATGCTATCCCACGTCAGTTCGGTATTGAGGAAAGCCTCAGTACGTTCAGTCAGCGATGGCAATACCGGTTTCAGGTAAGTCATCAGTACGCGGAACAGATTGATACCCAAGGAGCAAACCGCTTGTAGGTCGGCATCGCGACCTTCCTCTTTCGCTATCACCCACGGGGCTTGTTCATCAACATAACGATTGGCAATATCAGCCAGTGCCATGATTTCACGGATAGCTTTGCCTGATTCGCGGCTGTTATAGGCATCTGCAATGCTGATAGCCGCATCAGTGAAGGTTTTATACAGCACCGGATCTGCCAACTGGTCGGCTAATTTACCGTCAAAGCGTTTATTGATAAAACCTGCATTACGCGAAGCCAGATTCACAACTTTATTGACGATATCGGTATTAACACGCTGGACAAAATCTTCCAGATTTAAATCAATATCATCAATGCGTGAAGAGAGTTTCGCGGCGTAGTAATAACGCAAGCAATCAGCATCAAAGTGTTGCAGGTAGGTGCTGGCTTTAATGAATGTGCCGCGTGATTTCGACATTTTCGCGCCGTTTACCGTGACATAACCATGAACAAAGATATTGGTCGGTTTGCGGAAATTGCTGCCTTCCAACATGGCAGGCCAAAACAGGCTATGGAAGTAAACAATGTCTTTACCAATAAAGTGATAAAGATCGGTTTCAGAACCTTCACGCCAGAACTCATCAAAGTCCAGATCGCCGCGCTTGTCGCACAGATTCTTAAACGACCCCATATAGCCGATTGGGGCATCCAGCCAGACATAGAAATATTTACCTGGCGCATCCGGCACTTCAAAACCGAAGTAGGGCGCATCACGGGTGATATCCCACTGTTGTAGGCCAGACTCAAACCATTCTTGCATTTTGTTCGCAACTTGCTCTTGCAGCGCACCAGAACGCGTCCAGGCTTGCAACATATCGCTGAAGGCCGGCAGGTCGAAGAAGAAATGTTCAGATTCGCGCATCACC
Organism: Yersinia sp. 1252 StPb PI; assembly: GCF_048593885.1. Taxonomy (NCBI): domain Bacteria; kingdom Pseudomonadati; phylum Pseudomonadota; class Gammaproteobacteria; order Enterobacterales; family Yersiniaceae; genus Yersinia; species Yersinia sp. 1252 StPb PI. The sequence goes on from NZ_JAZGQE010000160.1 coordinate 1,911, forward strand.
GGAGTCGCACCAGAAACCGCCGATTTTGGGCTGATAAGTTCAGTCGGGCTGTAGGTTGCGCCACACACTTCACAGTTATCGCCATATTGATCTGGCGCTTTACACTTCGGACAGGTGCCTTTGACAAAACGATCGGGCAGGAACATGCCTTTCTCAGGGTCATAGAGCTGAGAAATGGTGCGATTCTTGATATAACCGTTTGCTTTCAGACGGCTGTATATCAGGCTCGACAGTTCACGGTTTTCATCACTGTGAGTGGAGTGATAGTTATCATAACTGATAGCGAAACCGGCGAAATCCTGTTGGTGTTCCTGGCTCATTTCGGCAATCATCTGCTCTGGTTCGATACCCAGTTGCTGAGCTTTCAGCATGATCGGGGTGCCGTGGGCATCATCTGCACAGATAAAATGAACCTGGTTGCCGCGCATTCGCTGGAAACGGACCCAGATATCTGCCTGGATGTGCTCGAGCATGTGGCCGAGATGTATAGAACCGTTAGCGTATGGTAGCGCGGACGTCACCAATATTTTTTTCGCGACTTGAGCCATAGTGGGAAATTGCTTTCTTTATGTCGATTAAAGGGTCTTTGATGTTAACCGATATGCTGGCTTGCCGCTAGGGTAAGGCAACCCGCACTTTGCCTTAAGTCATAATCGGTTTACTTTGGTGACACAGGGGCAACTGAGTTCTGGTACACTATCATTGGTTAATAACGATAAATTCAAGGAGCCGGGATGAGCCCAAAATCCCCCGAGCAGACCACCCCTGACCTGCTGCAATCACAAATTTCAAAGGTTCTTACGGCCTTTACTCACCCAACCTTGCAAAAGGATCTCCATACCCTGCGTGCTATCCACCATTGCGCCTTATTGGACAATGTGTTGCATATCGAGCTGGTGATGCCGTTTGCCTGGCAATATGGTTTTGATGCATTGAAAGAGTCGGTCAGCGGGGAATTGCTGGCAGTGACTGGTGCTAAAGCTATTGATTGGAAGCTGTCACATAATATCACCACGCTCAAACGTGCCAATGATCAGCCGGGTATCAAAGGCGTGCGTAATATTGTGGCTGTCAGTTCGGGTAAAGGTGGTGTGGGGAAATCCAGTACCGCCGTTAATCTGGCACTGGCATTGGCGGAAGAGGGGGCCAAAGTCGGCATTCTGGATGCCGATATTTATGGCCCTTCCATTCCCAATATGCTTGGAACCATGAATCAGCGGCCAACGTCCCCTGACGGCAAGCATATGGCACCGATCATGGCTCACGGTCTGGCGACTAACTCGATTGGTTATCTGGTCACTGATGAGAACGCTATGGTGTGGCGCGGCCCGATGGCCAGTAAGGCATTGATGCAGATGCTGCAAGACACCTTATGGCCGGACTTGGATTATTTGGTGATTGATATGCCACCGGGTACCGGTGATATCCAGTTGACGCTGTCGCAAAATATTCCGGTGACGGGAGCATTGGTGGTGACAACGCCACAAGACATTGCCTTAATCGATGCCATGAAAGGCATTGTGATGTTTGAGAAAGTGCATGTGCCAGTGTTGGGTATTATTGAAAATATGAGCATGCATATTTGCAGCAATTGCGGCCATTTGGAGCCTATTTTCGGCACCGGCGGGGCGGAGAAACTGGCGCAGAAGTACCATTGCAAACTGTTGGGCCAAATTCCATTGCATATTTCTTTGCGCGAAGACCTTGATCGCGGCGAACCAACGGTTATTAGCCACCCTGACAGTGAATTTGCTGATATCTATCGCCAACTGGCATCAAATGTGGCGGCAGAGATGTACTGGCAAGGGGAAGCTATCCCAACGGAAATCTCATTCCGCGCGGTGTAACAGCCGCTAACCCCCCTGCGGCGTCAAAGACGCAAAATTATACCCTGCGGCGTCAAAGACGCAGGGTATAGTGCTGGCATCAAACCCGCTAACTCCTTATAATTGCCGCGCTCGAAGCACCTAGCGTGCTTTGTCTCCCCTCACACTTCGTAATCAGGTCTTTAATTTTATGACTGACAAAGCACACCAGTGCGTCATTATCGGGATAGCGGGTGCCTCAGCCTCCGGAAAAAGTCTTATCGCCAGCACGCTGTATCGCGAATTACGCGAGCAGGTAGGTGACCAACATATCGGCGTTATCCCTGAGGATGGTTATTACAAAGACCAGAGTCATCTGTCAATGGAAGAGCGGGTCAAAACCAACTATGACCATCCCAGTGCCATGGATCACAACTTATTGCTGGAGCATTTGCAATCGTTGAAAGCAGGCCGGTCGATTGAACTGCCGCTTTACAGTTACACTGAGCACACCCGCAAAAAAGAAACCGTCCATTTAGAACCCAAAAAAGTGATTATTTTGGAAGGGATCTTGTTGTTGACCGATATCCGTCTGCGTCAGGAGATGAATTTCTCGATCTTTGTTGATACCCCGCTGGATATCTGCCTGATGCGCCGTATGAAGCGTGATGTTAATGAGCGTGGTCGTTCGATGGACTCTGTGATGGCGCAATATCAGAAGACTGTGCGTCCAATGTTTCTGCAATTTATAGAACCATCCAAACAATATGCTGACATTATCGTTCCTCGCGGTGGTAAGAACCGAATTGCGATCGATATTCTAAAAGCGAAAATCAGTCAGTTCTTTGAGTAATGTTCGTCTGGACCTTTGCTTCTTAATATGGCAGCTTGCGTAGTAGATAAGCTGTAACATGCGAATTTTGATGGAGATTTTAGCAATGAGACTGTGCGATCGTGACATAGAAGCCTGGCTGGACAGCGGTAAATTAGGTATTGATCCCCGCCCACCGGTAGAACGTATCAATGGTGCCACAGTCGATGTTCGCTTAGGCAACCAATTCCGTGTATTCAATGGTCACACGGCGGCATTTATTGACTTAAGCGGCCCGAAGGATGAAGTCAGCGAAGCGCTGGAACGAGTCATGAGCGATGAAATCAATCTGCCGGAAGGGGAGGCATTCTTCCTGCATCCAGGGGAGTTGGCGCTGGCAGTGACACTGGAGTCGGTGACAATCCCTGATGACTTGGTCGGCTGGCTTGATGGTCGTTCCTCATTAGCTCGCCTTGGATTAATGGTGCATGTTACCGCACACCGTATAGATCCGGGTTGGCAAGGCAGGATTGTGCTGGAGTTCTATAATTCAGGTAAGCTGCCATTGGCGCTACGCCCAGGGATGTTAATTGGCGCGCTGAGTTTTGAACCACTCTCCGGCCCGGCAGCGCGCCCTTATAACAGCCGTCAGGACGCAAAATATCGTGGTCAACAAGGTGCTGTAGCCAGTCGTATCGATAAAGATTAGCCATTTCTTGCGCAAAGTTTAGCCTGTTTGGACTTTTTAGCCTGATTAGACAAGAGGATGTCATGAGACGATTACTGACGACGTTAATTATCCTGCTGGTTGTGTTAGTTGCAGGGATGAGCGCATTAGTATTGCTGGTTAATCCTAATGACTTTCGCGCCTACATGGTCAAACAGGTAGAGAGAAAAAGTGGTTATCAGTTGCAACTGGAAGGAGATTTGCGCTGGCATGTCTGGCCCCAGCTTAGCATTATTGCTGGCCGGACCGCGCTGACTGCCCCCGGTGCGGCGGCACCGGTTGTCAGTGCTGAAAATATGCGGCTGGATGTCAAACTTTGGCCTCTATTATCACATCAACTTGAAGTAAAACAGGTGATGTTGAAAGGGGCGGTTATCCGCTTGACGCCCGACAGTGAAGCCCAACAACAGCCTGACGCTCCTGTTGCACCATCCGGTAATGTGCCTGTTAATGAGCACCGTGCCTGGAAGCTCGACATTAATAAAGTACAAATCGCTGATAGCCTGTTGATTTGGCAGCGGGCAGACAATGATCAAGTCAATGTACGTGATATCAATCTTGAACTTCAACAAGATGCCCAACGCCAAGTACATATCTCTCTCTCCAGCCGTGTTAACCGTAACCAACGTGATGTGACTTTCTCACTGGTCGCGGATGCAGACATGCGCCATTATCCACAGCAGTACAGCGCCAATATCAGCCAATTCAGTTATAAATTGGAAGGTGCGGATATTCCTGTTGGCGGCGTGAGCGGCGAAGGGACACTACAAGCCAGTTATCAACACGATATTCAACAATTATTGCTGAACCAACTGAGTTTCTCGGCTAATAACAACCAGTTGACGGGGACCGCCAAGGCCACCTTGGGGGAGGTACCCGATTATGTTATCAATTTGGCTGCCGACAATCTTAATCTGGATTCTATTTTTGGTTGGGAGTCTAAAAGTACGATTGCCAGCAAAGAAACGGCCAAACAGCTTGCCGTGACAGCGCCGGTGATTGCGATTCAGGCTGATGATGATGTCGGGCAGGACTTGCAGGCATTACGCGACTTTACCGCCCAAATATCGCTAACGGCGAATAACCTGGTCTATCGGGCGATTAAAATCAGTCAACTCAATCTTCAAGCCTCTAATCAGCGCGGGAATGTAGAGATTAGCCGCTTAACCGGTAGTGCGGTTGAGGGCGATTTTTCGTTGCCAGGCTCACTGGATGTGACGGGCAAGAGGGTCCTGGCTACCGTTAACCCAGTGATAAACCATATGGAATTGGGGCCGGTTCTATTGGCCGCCGGTTTGCCGCCGATGATGACGGGCAAATTTTCCATGAAAGCGCAGTTGTCTGGTGATGGCCTCAATGTTGAGGCATTCAACCACCGTTGGCAGGGGGATGCGCAGTTCGGCATGACTAATGCGCGGCTGGAAGGGCTGAATATTCAACAGCTTATTCAACAGGCGGTGACTCGCAGTTCCAGTGATGTCAAAGGTCAGGATCGTTATGAGCGTTATACTGAGGTTACACAGCTACAAGCGAGCCTGGCGTTGCACCGAGGATCAATGAAAGTCAGTAATCTTAGTGCCGATTCGGCGTTGATTTCTATTAAAGGTAATGGGTCACTTAATTTACCCGCACAGCAATGTGATATGAATCTGGCGGTGCGGGTTATGCAAGGCTGGAGCGGGCAAGATAGCCTGGTAAAAATGTTGCAAGCTACTGATATCCCTCTGCGCATTTATGGTCCGTGGACTCAGCTTAGCTATCAATTGAATGTCGAACAGTTGTTGCGTAATGAATTACAGCAGCGAGCTAAAAAAGCACTCAATGATTGGGCAGAGCGTAATCAACAAAACCGTGCTAGCAAAGATCTTAAAAAGCTTATCGATAAGCTTTAATTACCCATTATCTCCGATAGGCATGGCTGTTTATCGGAGATAATGACGGCATACTGTTATCTATTTGTTGTATAATTGTTCACCAATCTCGCCATTCAAAACATAAAATCCTCTCTCTTGCTCACAAACTACTATTTGTTTCTAAAATCTCTGCGAATCATTGATAGATGTCATAAACTCGCCGATGGACTTTGGGCAGAGTGCAGAGCCATTTAAGTATTTTAACGATAATAATGCTGAAGCAATATTTAGCAACACACAGCAACAGGCAAGATTCAGAGAGGGTATATGTTAGATCTTTTGATTGGGATAGTCGTGGCCGTAGGTGTAGGCCGTTATATTATTAAAGGCTATTCAGCAACAGGTGTGCTGATGGTCGGTGGCTTACTGCTATTAATTATCAGTGCCTTGATGGGCAAGAATGTATTACCTGCCAGTGCGACCTCAACCGGCTGGCGGGCGACGGACATTGTTGAATATGTCAAAATCTTGCTGATGAGCCGTGGTGGCGATCTTGGCATGATGATCATGATGTTATGTGGCTTTGCGGCTTATATGACCCATATCGGTGCCAATGATGTCGTGGTTAAGATTGCCTCTAAACCACTGCAAATGATCAATTCCCCATACTTACTGATGGTTGCGGCTTATCTTGTGGCCTGCTTGATGTCGTTGGCGGTATCATCGGCAACCGGGTTGGGCGTGTTACTGATGGCGACACTGTTCCCTGTGATGGTTAACGTCGGTATCAGTCGGGGTGCCGCAGCTGCAATCTGTGCATCACCGGCGGCAATTATTCTCGCGCCAACCTCAGGCGATGTGGTACTGGCAGCGAAAGCCTCTGAGATGCCATTAGTCGATTTTGCTTTTAAAACCACCTTACCTATCTCTATTGCCGCGATTGTCTGCATGGCTATCGCGCACTTCTTCTGGCAGCGCTATCTGGATAATAAAAGTCAGGAAAAGCATGAGATGATGGATGTTAATGACATCACCACCAATGCGCCGGGTTTCTATGCCATTTTACCCTTTACCCCGATTATCGGCGTGCTGATATTTGACGGTAAATGGGGGCCGGAACTGCATATTATTACAGTGTTGGTGATTTGCATGCTGATTGCCGCCGTCATTGAATTCTTACGCAGCTTCAGTGCTAAAACAGTATTTACCGGCCTTGAGGTGGCTTATCGTGGCATGGCCGATGCGTTTGCTACTGTAGTAATGCTTTTGGTTGCCGCCGGGGTATTTGCACAAGGGTTGAGTACCGTTGGTTTTATCAGTGGTCTGATTGGGCTAGCTCAATCTTTTGGTACCGGTGGCATTATTATGATGCTGGTACTGGTGGTGATTACGATGCTGGCGGCCATGACCACCGGGTCAGGCAATGCGCCGTTCTATGCGTTTGTTGAATTGATTCCAAAACTGGCAGCTCAGATGGGGATAAATCCAGCCTATCTGGTTATTCCGATGCTACAGGCTTCAAATTTGGGGCGTACTTTATCCCCGGTTTCAGGCGTGGTGGTTGCTGTTGCTGGTATGGCAAAAATTTCACCATTTGAAGTGGTGAAACGCACCTCGGTACCGGTTTTAGTCGGGTTGGTGGTGGTGATTGTTGCCACTGAGATTCTGGTGCCTGTGCACTTGTAATCACAATCTGTCACGATAAAAAAGCCGGGCGAGTTTACCCGGCTTTTACGCCAAATCACGACGGTTTATTACACTTCATAATCTGGGTCAGGCACTTTCAACGGTGTTATTTTTACCTTCAAGATACGATGGCTGCTGACTTCCAACGGCTCAAATAGGTAGTCACCAATTTTCATCTGTTCACCGACCTGCGGGATGCGCTGGGTATACTCCATGATTAACCCGGCCAAGGTGTGATATTCACGTTTATCATCGATAGGTAGCGGCAGATAGAGCACCAAATCTTCCAGCGGCATATAGCCATTCGCAATCCAGCAACCATCCTCGGTTTGCTGAATATCATGACGGGCATCCAACTCTTCACCGGCCACGGGCAGATTACCGGCAATGGTTTCCATCACATCGGTCAGGGTAACCACCCCTTCGATGGAACCAAATTCATCCACGACAAAGGCAAAATGCGTCTGTGCCTGACGGAACTGCTCTAATGCCATCAACAGCGAAACCTGCTCGGGGAAAATCAACGGTTGGCGAATCAATGCGCGTAAGTCGAGCTTTTCATCTGCTAACTGCTGCCTTAATAAATCAATGACGTGAATAACACCCAAGGGTTCATCGGTCGAACTATCTTCAGTAACCACAATTCGGGTATGCAAATTTTTTGTCAGCAACTGAGTCAGTTTCTCTGGCGGATCGTTAAGATCCAGATACTCAACATCATGCCGTGATGTCATGATGCTGCTCACGGTACGTTGCGCCAGCCCCAACACCCGTTCAATCATGCGGCGTTCCTGCTCATTGAACACCTCTTGGCCGACACTGGTATTATCAGCGATCAGGTTAGCAGTATGGTTATCCAGCTCGGCCTCTTCGTGTTTGCCACTTAGCATACGTAACACTGCTTCTGCGGTTCTTTCACGTAACGGTCTAACCGTTGACAAAAAGCGACGGCGATTGAATTGTGCGAATTGATTGAGCGATTCAATAATGACGGAGAAACCAATCGCAGCGTACAGATACCCTTTTGGAATATGGTAACCAAAGCCTTCAGCCACTAAGCTGAAACCGATCATCAGTAAGAAGCTCAGACAGAGTATGACAATGGTTGGATGCGCGTTGACAAAACGGGTTAATGGCTTACTGGCCAACAGCATCAAACCTATGGCAATACACACCGCAGCCATCATGACCGCGAGGTGGTCTACCATACCGACGGCAGTAATAACCGAATCGAGCGAGAATATGGCATCCAGCACCACAATTTGTGCGACGACCGGCCAGAACCGTGCGCCTTTGCGCTGCTGACCTTGATGCTGGTCCTTGCCCTCAAGCCGCTCGTTTAACTCCATGGTGGCTTTAAAGAGCAGGAATATCCCACCGACTAGCATGATTAAGTCACGGGCGCTGAACGGGTGGCCAGATAAGGTGACCAAGGGAGCCGTTAATGTGGCCAGCCATGAAATACTGGCTAACAGCACCAAACGCATCAACAGTGCGCACAGTAAACCGGTAACTCTGGCTTTATCTCGTTGATGACGTGGAAGCTTTTCTGCCAAAATGGCGATAAATATCAGGTTGTCAATGCCTAATACAATTTCGAGCACGACCAGCGTTGCCAGTCCTGCCCAAATAGTAGGATCTGCGATCCATTCCATATATCCAATTTCACCTTTGATTTCTACGGCTTATGCCGCCAAAGTGAATAATGGGCGCTGATAAGCTAAAATTCAACATCCAATCATGTAATAACCTACACTGATTGCAAATGGCGCAAATAATCAACAGCAACAAAAAGTGCAAAAGCATTGCTTAAATAGATTGAAAAACAATCAATTAAGCAGTTAAAGCATCCAGCCATGAAATATATTTGTTCGGTTTATTCTTAAAATAGCTAAAAGAGTCTTATAAATCGGCAAATTACGGAAGGTTGGCTGAACAAAATGTTAATGTGGAATATAATACGGCATTAGGGCGTTAATTTTTTATTTTTCCCAGTTAACATGTATTAGTAACACATTGAAATAAT
>NZ_JAZGQE010000161.1:0-10791 GCF_048593885.1 Yersinia sp. 1252 StPb PI
GGTGTTGAACTGCGGGGCGTTGCGGCCTAATGACTGTTTTTCCTCGATAAGGGTTTGCACCAAGATAACCGGATACAACTCCTCAGTGGTTGGCCAGTCACGCGGGGAGTAGACGCGGTTTCCCGCATCTGTATTTCCGATAATGGCATCAACAACCAGTTGCCTGACTTGCGCTGTATTCATGATCTTGTCCGATTAAGAATGAGTTTGCTGCCGCCGTGACTGTCTGGCTGAACATCTGCTACAACAAACAAGGTATTGACCGGCTCATTAGCAACGATGCCAATAAATACCCGGTCCCCCTGTTTAGGTGGTGAACGAAACTCACTGTCTCTTACCCCTAAAACGGGATTGGTGGTGTTAATGGTGCTACCGTCATCCAGCGTATCAATGGTGGTATAAGCCCGATCAAAGATGCCGCTGATGGTATAAGTTGGCTTACCACCATCAGGCCGGTAATCAACCGGGTCACCAAATACCGCTTGTAGGGGTGCAAGAAGATGCTGATCCCAGTTGATACCCATCAGCCACCTCGATTTATCTTCACACCATCATCGACGGTTATTGAGGGGCCAATAGTGCTAGCTGCCTGCTGCCGTAAGGATTTCACATCAGCAACCACGCCCAGGCTAATCAGTCGTTCAGCATCATCATGTAGCAGGAATAAACGGCTATTCTCCGCATAAGTTTTCCCGCTATGGCGCAGAGTCTGGCCTTTTACGACAACAACCTCCAACTCGTCAGATTCGTCAGATTCGTCAGCAGAATCATCATCCCCCATCTCACTCTCTGCTGAGTTTTCATGAACATCAGATTCAGAAAGAACTTTTTCATCATTCTGTTCCTGTTGGGTATCAGCCGCGAACTCGGGCGGCAAGCCGCCCAGTTCGTTGATGCTGGCTTGCTGCTTGCTCGGTGTTTTTGTTGCCATATCACACCACCGTCGCACAGAGTGAGGCATTAACCCGGCTTGGGATCACCAACGGGGCAGATTGCATCATCAAATAACGCTGGGCGGGGTTAGGCATAACCCATGATTTAGGTGCGAACGCCAAAGGCCCATAATTAAACGCGGGGTCAAGAATGACACCAAAGGCGCGAGTACCCATTAGATCAGCACCTGACATCAATACGGCACCATCGGGGATCATCGGCTTTTCAATGCCATCAACGGGATCAACGAACCAGTCGTTATACAACCACAAATCAAAGTTGCCCCAGCGACCTTTATAGACTGCGCCTTTATTGATTCGCGGACCGGCATCGACCTGATTACCAAACGGACTCAATGCTGGGAATGTAATAGCATTGTCCTTAATGGTGGTATCCAGACGGAACGCTTTCCATGAAGTGGTCGTAAATACCAGGTCAGTGGCCACCGCCCCAGACTCTTTCAACATCAATGTTTGCCAGTCTTCAATATCATCTGATGGCTGGGTATTTGTCGTGCCTGCGGGAACAGATAAAGGCCATTTATCTGACCCACTCAGCGTAATCGTCAGAGAACTTGAGCGGCCAAAGTCAATCTCAGCCGTTTCAAACCCTTCCCCCACGACCATGATTTTTGCTTTAGTCAGTGCACTGGCCGCCATCCATTCCATACGACGGTTGATCATGTCAATTTGATCTTCCATTTCAAATTGAATATTGAGCATCTCACGTTCAGTCGCGGTGAACTCCCCCCCAATACGTTCACCCATTTGACGTCGGATTGGTTTGCGCAGATCTGGAACCCGCACATCTTTAATGTAAGCAGGCTTAAAGGTATTGGTCTGATATTTTCGGCTTTCAACCAAATGACCGGCGACTAACGGCGAGACAAAAGGCGCCAGACGGCGCTTACCGATGTCCACATCAATTGAAACCTCTTCAGTCTCATAGGTAACGATGTTGGGAAAGAAGCGATCCAATAGCCAGTTTTGGCTAGTTTTTAGGTTAGGAACAACCTGAACCAACGCGTTGGTATCAAAAATATTCATGTAGTGTCTCTTTTGATTTTCTGGCAGCCAGAGCCGCCAGACAAAGATTGAGGACGAGTAAGCCCCTACCAGGTGAATGGCATTGGGTGCAAAGTAAGGAATTTAGGTTTTAGACTGGAGCCTGGATACTGTCTTCGAGGAAGATTGAGTAGGTCCGTAGATCGGTTTTTAATTCAGCCAGCGTCCATGAAGCATCATGAATAATGCGGTTTTGATTGAATTGCCCCATCAAATAAACGCCTCCGCGCTGAGATGTTGTTGTCGTATCCAAATCATCAACGAGGATGGCGACCGGAACCTCACTGCCATCGGTGGCGGTCTTAACAGACTTGACGTACTCACCTGATGCCGTAATTTTACCCAACACTGTGCCCCGCAAATGTATCGCAGCCGCCTGAGCAATAACGCCAGTATCAGTGACCAGTTGTAATGTCCCAGAGACTAACTGGTCTGGCATAAACAACGATGAGCGCATGCCCGGTTGAAATGCATTTTGTCCAAAGTTATCCATTATTTTTTACCTTTTGCAGAGTCATAGAGGCTGGTCATCTTATTGACCAGTGACGCGCCTTTTGATGCGGCAGCGGTGTCTTGTCCGGGCTGTGCATTACCGTGGGCTTGCATCCGCTCATCCAAAGAACGTTTACGAGGGGCTAATGCAGGTGAAGTAGCTGCGGTGGAGGCAAGAACACGGATCACAGCGGCAGAACTCATGCCGGAATTAAGCGCCAGAGAAACAGCTAAATCTCCGCGCCCGGTAGCATGTTTACTGCCAAAGATACGCGCACAGCGCTGGCGTTCAGCACTGCGGCCTTTTTTGACGTTACGGTCTTCGTTATCATCATCACCATCATCGTCACTCCCTTCATCCGCATCAGCATCATCGCTGTCGTCTTCTGCGTTAGGGTCTTTTTCATCCTGATCATCAGGGCTATTGTCGTCGTCATTCTCTTCGGCATCAGGGTCTTTTTCATCCTCTTCAGCCTGACGACCCTTGGCTTTTTTGGCCTTGTTCTTATCGTCTTCGGTCTCTTCTGTTGCTTTGGCACCCAAGCCAAACAGGTGTGTAAAACCTTTAATTTTCGCCATTACTTTTCTCCAACCAATGTTAATAAATCGCGGAATGCGACATCAGGCGGGGCAACTTGATCAGCCAGCCCCAACTGCACACCATCAGCCGCTAAGAAACATGCCGCCTCAGTGTCTCTGATGGTTCTCTCTGCTATCCCGCGATTGCGGGAAACGGTATTCACGAACAAGCGGCCCATCTCGTCAACATCAGACTGAATGGACTTCTTTGCCTCTTCGCTTAATGCTTCGTAGGGATTTGATTCGGCTTTTCTGCTGCCAAAAGTGATTATCGTGACCTGTACCCCATCGCTTTTTATGCGCTGCGACCAGTCAACATGCATCACGATGACGCCGATAGAACCAACCCCGCCGGTGCGAGGAACGATAATCCGATCCGCTGCACTGGCCAGCGCATAAGCAGCCGAATAAGCATTTTCGGACAGGATTGACCAAATGGGTTTAGCGCCTCGGGCGGCATAAATTTCATCGACCAAATCAAAACAACCGGCGACTTCACCGCCCGGTGAATCGATATCAAAACAAATGCCCTTCACCGCATCATCATTCATTGCTGTCAGAAAGCTGGCCCGAATACCGTCATAGCCTGTCATGCCGCTATAAGGTCGCAGGGTGCCTAACTTTTGCACCAACGTGCCCTGAATCGGAATGACCGCCACGCCCTCGATAACGTCATAGCCACAATCACGACCCTTGCGTGAAAAGAAATCATCCTCTTCGTCGGCCCAATCGGCATTAGACTGAATGCGCGTCAGACCGAACCGGTCAGTCAATGCCGCCATAACGACTTCAGCCTTGTGCGGATGAAGTGCCAGCGGGGTGTTAAAGAGCCGCTGGGCTAAATGTGGAAGATTCACTGTGCCTCCGGTTTTTGTTGTTGATCAGGTGCAAAGGTGTCAGCTTGCAGCCATGTAGGGATAGGCAACCCACGCTCAATGTATGCCTCACGTTCTCGCTGGCGCTGATCCAGCAGTTCTTCCCAGTCTTCACCCACGTTCTCAGCGGCTTCCATTTCGAGAGTAGACAATCCAGCTTCCATCCCGAGAATAGCCCCTTTCTTCTCAGCCACAGGATCAACCCAACCACGACCGGGCCCCATCCACTGAGCACGGCAATATGCCGCCTTAGCGGTGAGAAAATCAGGCGCGCCCGCAGGTAAGGGAACCTCACCTAAATCATGCAATTCTTCGATAAAACACGACAATATTGGCTGGGCGAAACCTGTAGCAAAATCATCGCGCCGGCGGGTCAGGGTTTTCCAAGCTTCCAACATGGCGGAACGGGCTGAGCTGTAGTTAACATCTGACCAGTCTTGTGTCAGTTGCTGGGTAGAAATTCCCAATGATGCGGCGATGTTACGTAACGCCGCGCTTTCAAAAGCCACAAAGTTACTGGTTGGTCGAACCGCGTTAAGGGTGGTCATCTCCTCACCGGGTGCCAGTATCGGAATACGTGCGCCACTCTGTAGTGACAGGCGTTTTTCATCGTGATACTCACGGCGCATGTCTTGATAACGGTTAACTTCCTCACCCGTATCAAGGGCTTCCGCCACTAAACTCGGGTCATAAGGTGATGTGATAAAGGCGGCAAAAATGGAGTTCAGGATTGACGACTGCAACTCAACCTCATCGTACTTAATCAGCATTTTAAGACGCTGAACGATGGGGGTGAAAATACTGATACCCCGATGCTGGGAGGCCCGGTCACTATCAAAATCATGGATGACGATTGGGCGGCCCCAGTCAGTTTCACGCGGGATACGCTCCCAGGTCATGGTTTCTTTACCGCTCCACCAGTCGCCCATGTGAGCTTTTCGGATGTGATAAGCAATAGGCACCCCATCCTCATCAATCTCTACCCCACCACGAATATTCGGCATGTCGAAATTTTGCTGAGGGTTGCTTAATCTATCCGGGTCAATTATCTGCATGGTCGTGGCATACTGCGCACGCCCATAGCCAAGACGGTCAGGTCGATATTGCATAACGCAGAGCGCATCACCGTCAGTCAGTTTGTGGCGAAAACCAAGCCGTAGTAGTTGGGCGACTGTTTTCTTCCTTTCCACATCACAATACCGGTTCGGATCATTCGCCCACGTTCGCCAGCCTGATTCAATGGCCCGTCCATATTCATCAGCCCATTTCGCGTCAAATTTAGGGTTCCCGGTCATCAGTGCCAAAGTCCGGTAATCAACCTTGGCAAGCGGCCGGAAAGACGCACCAACGGCATTATCCAAAATGCGGGTAACGCTGCCCGAGGCCCAACCATCGTTACGTACCATGTCGCGAACGCGGGCAACAACCTGATCGCGGGAGGTATTGATTTCGTTATCCGGTGACCACAAGGACGGCTGCCAATTGGCCATAGAATCACTGAATGAATCAGCAGCGTCATACGGAACCCCTCGGGAACCACTCAACATCGATGCCCTTGATTTGGATGGCGGCAAGGGGCTACCGTCAGGACCTAAAATCCTTACTGGGTTTTTCATCAGTAACGAAACCTTATCGCCCTGCGTGGACGCTTAACGATGCCTAGCTGAGCCTGAAGAAACTGAATTAACCCCATGAGTATCCCAATATCTGTTTGCTGATAGGTAACCGATCGGGTGCCATCCCCTTGCGCATAGGAGAACGAAACGCCCTTCGCGCCGGACGATAATTCGATATAGGCTTGCTGCGCTCGGTTTAATGCCTCTTCTAATTGGGCGCGACTCATCGCACCGGCCAGTAGGCTAGTGTTTGCATTGAACATGGATATCCTTACGCCAGCCTTCTGGCTCTACTTTTGGGTGTAGTGGGTTGTGACTCTGGAATAATGACGCCCGGAAAACGCAAGTTGGGCTTGTCTTCTGTAACGTCCGAAGGAGGCAGTAATTTTTCAGGATGACTTAAAAGGCTGTCAGCATATTGGTTAAGATTTAATCCAAAATGCAGCAACCCTTTCAATGCTGCATAGCTGTATACCCGGCAATCTAATGCCTCATTTGCGCGCCCAGGCAATAATTCCCAAACACGATAACGTTGCCCGCCCGCCGTTTTAACAACGGAGCGCTCTGCAAGTAATTGGCTAAAATAGTGTAAATCACGCTCAACTGGGTAGTGCATATACCCAGCAGAAGGGATGCCAGCCGCCGGTTGCTCCATGTGAAGGCGGGAACGAATGGCGTCTTTTGCAGCATTAACACCCAGTATAATGGGCTTGAATTGAGACTTTGACCGAGAAGATGGTCGCTTTGTTGGCCAGATGGGTGAACGCTTACCGCCTCTTGCCGACTCGCCTTTTATCGCCCATATCCGCCGTCCAATGCGCTCTTTGGAAAACTCATACACTTTCTGTGTATGATGCCCGCCTGAGTCGTGACAGGCAGCCATAATCGTAAAACCTCGCCCGTCCGCTCTCCGCCATGTCTGCTTCAGGTAAGCATCAAGCCGCCGCCAGGGTTCGTCAGTTTCTAAATCCCCCTCAATAACGTCATAAGCGATAGACCAGCTTTCTTCATTCCGGCCCCAGCCCACCACCTCAATCTCAAGTCGTCCGTCTTGTGTATCGATACCGGCGGTGACGACGGCAACACCATCAGGGACTTCAGCGGAATAAACCTCACAACGTTCTGCTAAGCTTTTTTCACTGAGCGCCTTTTCACCGCGATCTTCATAGGGTTCACCCAAGACAAGGTTAATAAATGTCTGGCGCATCAAAGGGTCGTATTTTACCCGCAACCACTCGGCAACCAGATACTTCCATGCCGCGTTAGGGAAGAGACTGTATCCCGCCCAAATATGAAAACCCGCATGCCCTTTAAAGGGCATAGTTGCCTGCCACCTTCCCGCTTTCACCATTCCGGCTTTATCGTTGTGATGGATCACACAACCGTTATGGCGGCAAACATAATAGGCGGTATCGGGTAATCCATTACCGTCAGAGTCTTTATCCCACTTAATTCCGTAAGGCGTTGTTGGCCCACCCCATTCCAGCGTTTGGAACTCACCACAGTGAGGGCATGGAACATAATATTTACGCTGATCACTTTCAGCATAAGCCTTCTCAATGCGGCTAATTCCTTTAACCGTCGGGGTTGAGCCTAATATTATTTTTCTATTCCAGAATGTCTCTGAACGCTTGGTACCCAATGCTATCTGGTCACCATCAACACCGGCCCCCGCTATCGGATACCCATCAACTTCATCAAAAGCAATAATTCGACAAGTTATACGACGGAATCCACCAGGGCTGTTTGCCCCTACCAGCGTTAAATTAGAACCGTTGAGAAACTGCTTTTTAAGGATGGTCTGGTTACTGCTTTTGGCTTTCGGATCACCGGATATCTCAGCGAGAACAGGGGTATCCCTAAGCATGGGAGAAATTTCAGTCTTACTGTAATCCTCCGCATCTTCAACGCGGGGTTGCACAACTAAAATGGGTGAAGGGTCATGTACCAGGTAATAGCCGATAACATGATCCAAAATCTTGGTGTAACCCACTCGGGCAGATTTCATGACGGACACCTGAGTAACCAGTGGGTCAGTTACTGCATCCATAATGCCATCCTGATAAGCAAAAGAGCGAAATCGTCCAGTCTGTGCACTGGTCTCTTTTGACAATACCGCATGCTTATTGGCCCACTCACTCAATGATAGAGGTTCGGGTGGCTTTACGTTCTTGCGTCGTTGATGCAGTTCCGTGGAGAAGTTTTGCCAAGCGGCTGGGTCAACTGCTCTCTCCGTTGTTATTGTTATCAAGGCTTAGCTCCTCCATTGCCTCGTAAACCACTTCTTGCAGTGCTTCAACAAACTCCGCATCGTTAGTGGTTGAGGCCAGCACCCGCAAGCGGGGACCATGTTCGGGAGCGATGGCAATCAGGCGGGTACGCATGCGTGAATATTCGCTACCTACCGCCTCAATCATCTCTTTGTAAGGAAGTACCTGACCTGATTTAATGTCATATTCCAACCGCGTGAGCAGCGCCAGAAAGTTTTCTTTCATTTCTCTGGCTTCATCGATTGTCATCTCGACACCGCTTTCAGCAATCATTTTCTTCACAACGTCTGCGGGAGAATCCACCGGATCTTTATCAGGTCTGTTACCTTTGGCTCTGTTACCCGTCTTGTTACCTGCTTTGTTACCCTGCGTGTTACCTGCAACTTTTTTTTCTGGTCGGGTAACAGTTTTCCGAAAGCGCTCAATGTTGGCATTTGATGCCTCGACATCAATGTCATCACCCGCTAAAACCAGCCACCCACGCGCCTTCCACGCCGTAACCGTCTTTCGACTGACATTGTGAAGTTTGGCAAAATCTGACTGGTTCATGTGTTACCTCAGTTGTTACCTGTTACCCAAATTTCAAAAGTTGATAGCTAGACGCAGAACGGGGCGCGCAATGCCCGTACATTACAAAGGTCTCAGGAGGGACCCATTTTTTATAGATGATAATGATTGTCATACAGGCTCATAATGATTCCGGTTTTGAGCTGAAAGGATAGTCAGTTGCTACCTGCTTATCAGCGCCTCGGCTAATAACGTGTTAATTAAGCGCCTTATCTATCTCACCTAACACATGCAGCGCTTCATTGAGATAATCCTCTGTTCGCCTGACTGCGGTGTGAGTGCGGCCAATTTGATTTGACGAGACAGGACGGGTGTCAGCAAAATCCCCACCTAATGAAGTGCCAGTAATACGATCAAGCAATGTGGCAACAGTCTGAGCTAGCTTCAATGATAATTCTTCAGTGCGAATTGCCCGAGAATGTAAATCAGACAATCGACCCGGTAAGCAATCAAGCGCAGTAAAAGCACTCCCTACAGCTTGAGCTAATTCAATGGCGCGCTGTTCTACATCGCCTTGCTTATACAGAATGGGATAGGGTTGTTTTCCTGTTAACTCACTGGCCAATAGCTGCTGTAGCGTTTCCTGAGCAGCGTTTAAGTATGCAGCCTGAAGCACCGTGCCACCTGTTTCGCATGTTATTTGTGCATTCTTAATTGTGCCGTTATTCACTGTGATACCTCATCTATTTAGCCGTCTTCAATGCCTGCTCGATTGCCAGGCTTAACGCACCAGGCATTAAAGCCTGTGCCATTGCATTCGCTCGGTCGAAGTATCCAAGCGTTGGTTTAACTGCCAATGCGTCACCAAACTGAATCAGCAGCTTAGGTGCTTTTTGTTTCTCTCTGGCGCGATGCACCCCGTTAGGAGAGCGCTTCTGACGCTTCTTAACCTTTTTGCTTTTCTTCCCTTTCTTACGCTGGAAGAAACCACTAACGCCATTCACCTCACCTACAAACACATTTTCTTTAGCTTTGAGCTGCTGCGTTTTATTACGGGCTAAGTTTCCGAACTTATTAAGCTTTATGTTTTTAGGGTTAAGCAGCGCCTGACCATTGAGTTTGTGCTGGCCGCCGAACTCGAACGGTTCGAGATAACTGGCAGCAATATCACGCACAAATACTTTGGCCTGTAATCGGTCTTTGCGGGCACCAAACGAGCCAACAGAATTAACAGTGAAAGGGGTCGGATTATCAAGATTGCGCTGCATACCCACCTTCTGAGCGGCTGCAATCTGGCGAGCAACACTTGTTAGCGCCTGAGCAGCAGCAAAAGGGAGCTGTTTTTTAATCTGCTGGAGCTGATTAGATAAATCCTTAAGAGTTGCCATGGTCTATCCCTAAATAGAAAAACCACCGACTTATAAGGCCAGTGGCTTAGGTTGTGCATTATATCAATCAAATCACCAACGTTTTGTTATCAATTGGTTTACTAAACAATTGATATATTAAAATTGTATGTAACCAAAAGCCCAGCTTATCTTTACCTATACACGGAGTTTTTATGAGTTTGTCTACTTTATTAAAATGCCTCTGTCATTCTTCAAAGTCATTGCTTTTGTATCCCACCGCGCTAATAAGAATCACTCTTGGTCTATTCTTCTTTTCTTCTGGTTTCAACAAAATCACAGTCTTAGAAAATAGACAGTTAATGATAGAGACAATGATTCATGCTGGATTACCTTACCCTGAAATAATGGCTACATTTGTTGCATCAACTGAATTAATCGTTGGTCTTTTTCTTGCTCTAGGCCTTCTTTCTCGGCTATCTGGCTTATTATTATTAGTAATCAGTATGGTGGCATTGATTACTGTCGGTTTGTCCCAGATACCTACAGGTATAAATCTTATAACTTGGTATAGTTGGCTACTGTATTTGCCTGAAAGTTCTTATATTTTGTTCCTTATCCTTTTAATTACCCAAGGTGGCGGGCCTTTCTCAGTCGATAAACTCATATATAACAAATTAACCAACAAAATTTATTAGCGCTATAGCGTAACGATGTTTCTATTTTTTAACTAAGTAAAATGCCACCAACCTGTTAATGCTCAGGGTGATCGGTGGGCAACAGGTGGTAGCATTGCTTATGTGTATTGTCGCAACCACTCATTGAATGGCTACTGCAATACAGGCCGTATCTCCGGCTGTCACATCGCTTCTTCCACCACGGCTGATGTTGCCGCCAATGCCCTGACTATCACGGAGGGGGGTTGGTTATTATTGATTCCGCCTGTACGCTCAATGGACAAGGAGCTACGTCAGTGCTAGTACAGGCAGGCAGCGATAACCGGCGCGGGAAATAAAAAACCACCAGCTTATAAGGCTAGTGGCTTAGGTTGTGCATTATCGATGGCACTCAATGAATGCCACCTGTAATGCTACTTTACTGAGGTAATG
>NZ_JAZGQE010000162.1:0-10738 GCF_048593885.1 Yersinia sp. 1252 StPb PI
ATAGGTTATATATTTCAATCATTCAATCTCATTTCACACTTATCTATTTTTGATAACGTTGCCTTACCACTTAAATATCGGGGCATTGGTAAAAAGGAACGTACCGAACAAGTTAACCAAATTTTAAACCTGTTCGATATTGATAACCGGAAAAATCATAAACCAATGCAACTCTCAGGCGGTCAACAACAACGAGTCGCCATCGCCAGAGCGATGGTATCTAACCCTGCATTGCTCTTGGCTGATGAGCCTACTGGCAATTTAGACAGTAAAAATGCCCGTTCTGTATTACAGCAATTAAAATATATAAACCAAAAAGGTACAACTATTATTATGGTTACACATTCAGATGAAGCTTCTGCATATGGCAACAGAATAATAAACATGAGAGATGGAATACTTACATAAACAAATAGGAATATACTATGGATAATATAATTCCGGTAAAATTCATTGATTGCACTAAGATAAATGATATAGGTCTCAAAGAACTGGAAAAGCTCGATACATGTGAATACAGAACACTATCATCTTATCTTATTGGTAAAATACCAGCAAAAAAATTACTCGATAGTGATGAGCTAGATACATTCAACGAAGAGATTAAAAAAAGTATTTCAGTGAAAGCTATTCAAGCAAAAAAACTGGTTGTTGTGTTAAAGGCAACCCGTTTATGTAATCTTCGTTGTACCTACTGCCACTCATGGGCAGAAGGCCCCAATCAGACGGTGTCATTTCATACCCTCGTCCGGACAGTACGGCAGATCCTTGCCATTCCTAATGTAAATAGATTTGAGTTTGTCTGGCATGGCGGTGAAATAACACTACTAAAGCCATCATTTTTTAAAAAGCTTATTTGGTTGCAGCAACAATTCAAGCGGCCAGAGCAATATATAACCAACACCATGCAATCAAATGTCGTTAACATCTCAAATGAGTGGTTAATATTTATTAAAGGTATTGGCATGAATGTCGGAATTAGTCTTGATGGAGTACCAGCGGTAAATGATAAACGGCGGGTAGACTATCGAGGCAGAAAGACATCTGATCGCATAGCCAAAGGAATAAAAAAACTTCTAGAGTATAATATTCCATATGGTGCTCTTATTGTTGTTGACCGAGAAGTTTATCAAACTGACATGAAAGAGATGTTGGACTATTTTATCTCAATAGAATTAACCCACATTGAGTTTCTTAATATAGTTCCTGATAATAGACTCGTTAAAGGGCAGTATGTTGGCGAAGGATTTATCAGTTATGCTGAATTTATCCAGTTTCTATCAGAGCTGTTTACTATTTGGGTAAACGGTTATCAGGGAAAGATACATATTGCTGTTTTTGATGATTTTATTCGTGTATTGAAAGATGCTAAAAATAAACCTTCCGCATGTTATTGGTCTGGCAATTGCTCGCAGGAAATTATCACCTTAGAACCCAATGGTGACATCTCTCCCTGCGACAAATATGTGGGTGATAAAGGTAGCATCTATGGATCTTTGTTAAATACTAACCTGGCGGATCTTTTAGCTCATTCATCGCATAATCAACAAGCCATCAATGAGGAAAAAAACGCGACTGAAAAAATGCAACATTGCGAGTGGTTTTCTATTTGTCATGGCGGCTGCCCTCACGACAGAGTTATTAATCGCAGACATACTGCAGGATATGATGATACATGTTGTGGAACAGGGAAATTACTGGCCACTATTAAGCATCATTTAGCCCATAGTTACTGAAGCCATCTTATTGTGGCTTCAGTTGTACACTACATTAGCCCTTTATAGTTCAACCTCTTGCCCTTTGCGGTGCAGGCGCAATGAAACCAGGAAGGTGACGAAGCACATTGCCGAAACGTACCAAAAGAAGCTGTTTTCCATATCAAAAGACTTGAGAGACAGCGCCACGTATTCAGCACTACCACCAAACATGGCATTTGCAACTGCATAAGACAGGCCAACACCCAAAGCTCTGACTTCTGGTGGGAACATCTCTGCTTTTAGTAACCCGCCAATAGAAGTATAAAAACTAAGAATAATCAGAGCGGTAATAATCAGCATAAACGCAATATATGGACTGGTTACCCCTTTTAGAGCATGCAGAATAGGTACCGTTAATAGCATTGATAATAGGCCAAACGTTAGCATAGATGTACGGCGGCTAATGCGATCGGATAATGCACCAAATAAAGGTTGTACCAACATAAAAATAAATAATGCCGCCGTCATGACCAGACTGGCGGTTTTCACATCCATCCCGGCGGTATTGACTAAATACTTTTGCATATAGGTGGTGTAGGTATAAAAAGAAAGAGAGCCACCCGCGGTGAAGCCTAGTACCATAATAAATGCGCGACGGTTCTTCCATAGCCCTTTCAAGCTGCCCGCATCTTTCTTATTACGGTTCTTCTCATCCGAGGTTTCATTCAGTGAACGGCGTAAGTAAAGAGCAACCACTGCCAACAGTGCGCCCAGAACAAAAGGAATACGCCAGCCCCAACTGTGCAATACCTCTGATGAAAGTGTTTGCTGTAATAGAACCAGCACCAATAATGCCAGCAATTGGCCGCCAATTAATGTGACATATTGGAACGAAGCATAAAACCCTTTGTGCCCTTTCACTGCGACTTCACTCATATAGGTGGCACTGGTGCCATATTCGCCCCCAACAGATAACCCCTGGAATAAACGGGCGACTAACAGTAAGACCGGTGCCAGGCTACCAATTGACGCATAGGTTGGCAGGCAGGCAATCATCAACGAGCCGGCACACATCATATAGACCGAAATCAACATGGATAACTTGCGGCCATGTTTGTCAGCAATATAACCAAATAACCAGCCGCCAATCGGGCGCATCAAAAAACCAGCAGCAAAAACACCAGCAGTCTGCACTAATTGGGTGGTTGGATTATCACTGGGGAAAAAAAGCGGGGCAAAATAGAGCGCGCAAAAAGAGTAAATATAGAAATCAAACCATTCAACCAAATTCCCAGAAGAGGCCCCAACAATGGCTCGTATCCGTTGCCGGGTATCTGCTTTATCTGTCAGACGTGCTGATGTTCCCTGACCTTCTACCACAGTAGTGTCTAATGAAGTTGTTTCAACCATAATGATGCGTCTGCCATATTGTTAAACGTCCATGCCATATAAGCTCAGAACCGAGAAATCACAGACACTGAACTCTCATTTTTATATTGTTAGATTGTTATATATTGGTAACATTATCGTTTCAATGAGAGTTATAGCGCAGAGAGTAGTTTAGGAAAAACCTCAATTTTCTGTGTGATGTCAATGGCATAAATATGTTAAGTCGACTGTTTGGTGAAGGCTTTTTTGTGAGCTGAACGACAGAAACAAACGGGAACAGTACGTAGTAAAAGTGACGATAAGTGGCCAGCACAGCGATGTTGCTGACCCTGTATTCGTCTGCCCTTTTCCGCCTAGAAAGCAGAATCGGGCTGGAGAAGAAAAGCCTGTTCCTCTGCACTTGAGACTCGCCCAAGGATATGATTGCGGTGTGGGTAGCGGCCAAAGCGATCAATAATCGCTTTATGGCGTAACTCATAATCAAGCTGATTGTCATTACCCAATTCGGTAAAGAGTTCTAATGCCTGTTTATGAATAAGCGCCGATTCGGAATGCATAAAAGGAAGATATAGAAAGCCGCGTTGAATATCAGATAATTGTTTCGTCTGACCACTGCTGATTGCTTCCTGCGCTAACACCAGCGCCATCCCGTCACAAGAAAATGACGCAGGTAAATCACGGAACAGGTTTCTGCTAAATTGATCCAGTATCAATATTTCCGCCAAACGCCCTTCAATTTTAAACCGCCAGTCGGCCAATTCCCCCTTTGATGCCGCTTGCCAAACCGGGCCAAACCGTTTGCGTAGCAGAGCATCAAAGTCCTCATCCTTTTTGAACCACAACGCCGGGTCCATCTCGTTAAACCAAAAGTCCAGAATCGATTGATACTCCATGTCACACCCCTGTGTTGCCTGCCGAAGGTTTATACCCATGAAAATAATAGCACTGATCAAGGTAGTATCAGTCTATCGTCTCTTTGCGCCGCCATCCATTCACCCACCTGACAATCTCTGCCATAATGGTTTCATTATTTGATGGTAGCTCAGCACCCATAATTACCTCTAGCTAACGGTGCACACTGACCACGGAGTCCAGCATGGATCACAGTAATACCTCGGATTTACTCTCTCTCGAACAAGCTCTGACTAAAATGCTGTCGCAGGTTACGCCATTGCAGGCAACAGAAATCATCGCATTGACCGAAGCGGCGGGACGTATCACCGCCAGTGCAATTACATCACCGATTTCTGTGCCCCCCTTCGCCAATTCAGCCATGGACGGATATGCTGTGCGTTGTAATGAGCTTAGCAGCACATTACCGCTGCCGGTGGCTGGTAAAGCTTTTGCTGGTGCGCCGTTTAAAGGTGAGTGGCCGGCCAATACTTGCGTGCGTATCATGACCGGTGCCCCAATCCCTGAGGGAGCCGATGCCGTCATCATGCAAGAACAAGCCGTGACCAGTGAACAAGGTGTCATATTCAATGGCCAGGTGCAGGTTGGGCAAAATATCCGCTTGCCGGGCGAAGATATCCAACAAGGTGCTGCCGTTTTCCCCGCAGGGGTAAAATTAGGTGCGGCGCAATTGCCGCTACTCGCCTCATTAGGCATTGCAGAGATTGCAGTATTTCGCTCACTAAAAGTGGCTATTTTCTCCACCGGAGATGAATTGCAACCAGTCGGGCAGCCCTTGGGCGAAGGGCAGATTTACGATACCAATCGTTTTGCAGTACGGTTAATGCTGCAACAGTTAGGCTGCCAGATAGTTGACCTTGGCGTGATCCGTGACGATCAACGCGCCTTGCGCACCGCATTTGAACAAGCCGATGCCGCCGCTGACCTTGTTATCAGCAGTGGTGGTGTCTCGGTGGGTGAAGCGGATTACACCAAACAGATGCTGGAAGAGTTAGGCGATATCGGTTTCTGGAAGTTGGCGATAAAACCCGGCAAACCTTTTGCTTTCGGTAAATTGGATAACGCCTGGTTCTGTGGCTTACCGGGTAATCCAGTCTCGGCTGCGCTAACATTCTATCAGTTGGTACAACCCCTTATTGCTAAACTCTCCGGCCATGCGGGGTGGCATGCACCACTGCGCCTCAACGCAGTCGCGACGACAAAATTGAAGAAATCCCCCGGCCGTTTAGATTTTCAACGCGGTATTTTCTCCACCAATGCTAGCGGTGAATTGGAAGTACGTAGCACCGGCCATCAAGGGTCTCACGTCTTTAGTTCATTCAGCCAAGGTAACTGCTTTATTGTGCTGGAACGAGAACGCGGCTCAGTCTCGATCGGTGAAACAGTTGAAATCGAACTGTTTAACGGGCTATTGGGACAATGAATTGTAAATTGTGCGGAGGCTGAGATGCTGCCAGAACTGACCGATGCCCAAGCCCTGCGTTATAACCGGCAAATCGTGCTGCGCGGTTTTGATTTTGACGGTCAGGAAAAACTGAATGCTGCCAAGGTGTTAATCGTTGGATTAGGGGGGCTAGGATGCGCAGCTGCACAATATCTGGCAGCCGCAGGCGTGGGCCACCTTACCCTGCTGGATTTTGATACGGTTTCGCTTTCCAACCTGCAGCGGCAGGTTTTGCATCGCGATAATCGTATCGGAATGTCAAAAGTGGCCTCTGCGGCATTGACGCTGTCTGAAATGAACCCCCATTTGGCACTGAAATCCATTGATGGTCAGTTAGATGACCAACAACTCGCGGCAACCATTGCTGAACATCAGTTGGTGCTGGATTGTACTGATAATGTCACCAGCCGCGAGCAACTCAATCGCCTGTGTCATGCACAACGTAAACCATTGGTTTCAGGTGCAGCAATTCGCATGGAGGGGCAAATCAGTGTTTTCACTTATCAGCCAAACCAACCCTGCTATCGCTGCCTCAGTCGGTTATTCGGTGACAATGCACTGACCTGTGTTGAAGCCGGGGTAATGTCGCCCCTGGTGGGGATTATTGGTAATTTACAAGCGATGGAAACCATAAAGCTGTTAGCTGATTATGGTCAGGTGATATCTGGGCGCATATTGATGTATGACGCCGCAACGGCAGAGTTTCGGACCATGAAGCTTGCCAAAGATGTCCACTGTGAAGTCTGTGGCAAAGATTAGCCGCCTATTTAGCGCAAAAAAAAAGCTGATGCAATGCATCAGCTCTCTTATCAACACACCATCAACTAATCAGGACTGAATACCCTGGCTACGCAGATAATCTTCGTAGTTACCGGTAAAGTCGATCAGCTTGCCTGGTGTCATTTCAATCACTCGGGTCGCTAAAGAACTGACGAACTCACGGTCATGGGAAACGAAGATTAGCGTGCCTTCGTACATTTCCAATGCCATGTTCAGCGCTTCAATCGATTCCATATCCAAATGGTTGGTTGGCTCATCCATTACCATGATGTTAGGGCGTTGCATCATCAGCTTACCAAACAACATCCGCCCTTTCTCACCACCAGACAAGACCTGTACTTTCTTCTTAATATCGTCCTGGCTAAACAGTAAACGGCCCAGCACACTGCGCACAGCCTGCTCGTCGTCTTTTTCCTGTTTCCACTGACTCATCCAGTCAAATACCGTCAGATCGATTTCAAAGTCGCTGGCATGATCCTGCGCGTAGTAACCGATCTTACTGTTTTCAGACCATTTCACGGTGCCAGAATCCGGCTCATAATCCCCTACCAAGGTTTTCAGCAAAGTCGATTTACCGATACCGTTTGGCCCGAGGATAGCCACTTTTTCACCCACTTCCAGGCGCAAATCCAGTTTTTTAAACAGCGGGCCGTCATCAAAACCTTTGGTCAACAGTTCAACTTCCAGCGCATTACGGAACAGCTTTTTATCCTGATCAAAGCGGATAAACGGGTTCTGGCGGCTAGATGCTTTCACTTCATCAAGCTGAATTTTATCAATCTGACGGGCGCGAGACGTCGCCTGTTTAGATTTAGAGGCGTTGGCACTAAAGCGGCTAACGAAAGATTGCAGCTCAGAGATCTGGGCCTTTTTCTTGGCGTTATCTGACAACAGACGATCACGAGCTTGCGTCGCCGCCGTCATGTATTCGTCATAGTTACCCGGATAAACACGCAGTTCGCCATAATCCAGATCCGCCATGTGGGTACACACCATGTTCAGGAAGTGACGGTCATGGGAAATAATAATCATGGTGCTGCTACGTTCGTTCAGCACTTGTTCCAACCAGCGGATAGTATCGATATCCAGGTTGTTGGTCGGTTCGTCGAGGAGCAAAATTTCCGGGTCTGAGAACAGGGCTTGCGCCAGCAATACACGCAATTTAAAGCCAGGAGCGATTTCGCTCATCAACCCATAATGTTGTTCAACCGGAATACCTACACCAAGCAATAATTCACCGGCACGGGCTTCTGCGCTGTAACCATCCATTTCACCATAGGCAACTTCCAGATCAGCCACTTTATAGCCGTCTGCTTCGCTCATTTCAGCCATAGCGTAGATGCGGTCGCGCTCTTCTTTTACTTCCCACAGCTCGCCATGACCCATAATAACGGTGTCCAGCACTGTGTTGTTTTCAAAGGCGAATTGGTCCTGACGTAACTTACCCAGACGCTCATTCGGGTCAAGGAATACGTTACCGCCGCTAGGAACTAAATCACCGCCAAGGATTTTCATGAAGGTGGATTTACCACAGCCATTAGCGCCGATCAGACCATAGCGATTACCGCCACCGAATTTTACTGAAATGTTTTCAAACAGCGGCTTGCTGCCGAATTGCATGGTGATATTGTTAGTACTTAGCACAGAGCTCGCTCTCGATTGGATTACTGAATAGGGATATTCAAGAATTATAGAAAATGTGATTCGGCGCGCATTATGCCACAAGATGGCAAGAGTATCGCCTCCAGTTTTGCACGAAATCTCAGCAAGAGCTTAAATCTGGCGCTAAGTGGCTGCGGCAATAAAAGCTTGATGCCACTAAAAGGGGCTATTAGCCCCTTAAATAAATACCCTAAACCCTAGGTTATTCGTGCTGTTACTCATCAATACATTGCAATGCACTGTATTTATCCAGCAGGAATGGCCGCAGATAGCCAACTGTGTTAGACATCGGTAGCACCTCTTCGCTGAGATGGATATTCAGGATATCGCTGAGATAACTACGACGTTTTTGTATTCTTTGCCAAACATCAGGATACTGTGCAGCGAGCGCATTACGTAAATGCTGATCAGCCAGTGCAATACACTCCTCAGCACTCACTCCGGCATAACCTTTTACCGAAGGAATGATATCGATTTGGAATATCATCCCACTGCGAATTATCTCTTCAGAATCGCTATAAATGGGAGAGCACAACCACTCTTCATCAGCAACTAAATGGCCGGGATTTAGCGACCAATGGTATTGTGATTTTGGGAAAACAGTTTCCACTAATGCGTACATCTCTTTCCCTGGCATACCAATACGAATATTTTCCAGCCAAGCGACGACTGTTGTGTAATAAGGTAGCGCAACCTTATCAAGATAATCTCTTTCCGCGCGCGGTAGTTCATCTGCATGATGAACCGCATAGCCGGTTCTACTGCTCAAACCGCCTTTAAACCCGGTGGTCAATGATATTTTATCGCCGAGTTGTACCGCTTTATCACTGGGATATAAATTTGCCTGTTCAAATCTGGCGCCAGTCGCAGCAATTATCACAACACTGTTCGGTTGGCCTTCATCTGCCAGATAACTGCCCAGTTGCTTTTCTGTTATGCCGATATCAACCGCCGCCAATGCATTAAGAATACAATTCGACGCCAAATTAGCGCCATATTCATAGTGCGCCAATTCATTAGCATTATTGGTCACTCTAACTGCAATATCACTGCCAATAAATAGACTGGTGGCGTTAATAATCGTTGCTACGGGTGAAGCAGACTTTTTAATCGCATCCAAAATAAAATGCGGAATATCAAATAGCTGACTGTTATCGTCCAGCTTACTGGTAAACAGTTTCCATCCTGCAACCCCAATCTTTTTAGCCTGCTGAATCCCGGTTGCTGCCAATAATTCAGTAAGCGTTTTACTGTTGTCCATTGGTTGATTTGGCAATGAAAAATAGGGAACATGAATCGCGGTATTTCTGACTCTGGCATAGTCAGATAACTTTAAATTCTCGTTACCTAATAATAAATAGACCTCGCCTGAGGCATGTAACACCATAGCCGCTTCTTCAAAACGGGGAATAAACCCCGCCAGATATTCAAAGTTACCCCCATGCTCTTTGTCCGCATACACCAATAAATAATCGATAGCGGCACGGCGCATATTACTAATAACTTTAGCTTTGCGATATTCGATGGTTTCATCATTAATGGCTACCTTAGTAACAGCATCAAACCTTGGCGGCGTATCAATAGCGTTTAGTTTTACCTGGCGCTTAATAATCATCTTGTTCATAAGAATCATTACCTTGGTTAATTTATTTACACGCCGCCATACCCGCTATTGATGTTGATGCTATAACCACTTTGCATCGCGGGTAAAGGAGATGGTTAGCCACCGATGAGGGCCGGACTCGCCAATTTCTTTGGCTATTTCATCGCGTAATTGGTCAAAATAACTGACACCACTCGTCTCCATCTCTGGTGGAATAACCACATGAATCTCGATAAACAACCCCCGCCCCATGCGGGTAGCATAGTGGGAGTAATCAATAAATTTATATTTCGCCATTAACTTATCCATTAAGCTCTCAATGGCATTATCCAGATTGTCTGGCGTCATTTGTAATACTTCACGAACTGCCGAAATGACTGTTTTTATTGGCACAGGTATTAAGATCAGGGTTAACAAGGCCAATACAGCGGGGTCGGTATAAACAATCAAATGCACATAGCGGGTACCTTCCATGCACCATGAAAGCAAGAAGGCTACTAATAACGCAGAACTGATGCAGGCCGACATTAACCAGCTTTTGGTATCCAATGCAATTAGCTCGGATTTAACTCGTTTATTTAAACGACGTTGTTTTAAAAAGAGGGTGAAACAGAAAATACTGACCACTAATGCATAAACAATCGCCCACCCCAACTCCAACTCCCTGCCGCCGTCGAAAATCCCCTTAATAGCATTGACGAATGCGTAAAGACAAAGAAAGGCCAGCAAGCTGCCATTGAAAGCCAGAACCAATGGTTCCACATGCCAGAAACCGTATTGAAAGCGCCGGCTGTGCGGCTGACCGAGTAATCGGGAAACCAATAGCGATAAACTGCACATTCCAGCATCTAAAGCAGAGAACATACCATCGAAAATAATCGACATCGAACCGCATACGATACCAAAAACAATCCCCATAATGGCGATAAACAAAGTGCAAAAAATTGAACGTCTTAAAATCTGCTGTTCAAGCTTGGTGTCATGTAACAGAGGTGGAGCCTGTTCACTGAGTGTCGTCATGATTTAAACCCATTTTTTTATTACAACCCATTTTTTATTACAACCTATTGTTTTATTACAATCTATCGTTTATTACAACCAACTGTTTTATGACAATCTATTTTTTTATTTAGCTTAATGCGTGAATCACGATAAGAGCCTGAAGGTTAATCCGCACTAATAGTAGTGTGTCATATTATCTCATTTTTACCAGTAAATTACGCAGTAACACCCAAACAGAGAACCTTGTTA